>NZ_JCADBW010000001.1:0-181745 GCF_059264685.1 Faucicola sp. SE7633
TAGTAAGATTTTAAACATGATGACAGGGTGAAAGGCACTTTCGCCACGGTCACTGCTATGGACATGGCGTAGGGTGTGTTCGATACTTTGCCAGTTGATTAGGTTATGTAGTTCATCGAGTTCTTCGATGGCTTTGTGAGCGTTAATGAGACTGTCTGCTAGGGAGAGTTGCCCTGTTTGTTTCCATGCCATATTCGTGTCTTTTGCCATCTGTTTGATTTTACTGTATTATATCACTTTTACAAACTTTTGTGCATTTGTTCGTGCAAAGGTTTTTTTTAGGAAAACATATGAAATTTTTATTGGGTGCGCTCTTTACCGTATTTGTGGCAATCGTTAGCGTGTTTGCGGTTGTTACCAGTGGCGTTGTCAATGTGTGGGAGCAGACCAAGAGCATAGCCCAATGATGTTTAGCTTTTTAGAAACTGCTCGCAATCGTTCCATAGAAAATGCCAGTAAAGATATTGTGGTACCAGATTTAGAGAAGGTTGAGCTAATCAGTTCTGGTGGCGCGGACTATAAGGATATGTGTGCAGGCTGTCACTTGTCTCCGGGAGTGGCACAAACTGACTTTAGTGAGAGCTTATATCCAAAGCCGCCCAACTTTACCAAGGCTGATATTGTCAAACGTTATCAAACAGAAGACGGTGCAAAGCAAAGCTTTTGGGCAATCAAACACGGAATTATGGCTTCGGGAATGCCTGCATGGGGCGCCTCTCATGATGACGCTAGAATGTGGGCAATGGTAGCCTTCATTAGATCGTTACCTGAATTAGATGAAAGCCAATACACGATGCTAACCACTAGGATAGATGGCGATATGATGGACATGTCATTTGATGGTGATATGAATATGTCGGATGATGGATCTGGAATGCAGCATTAATACTTTCTAGATATGAAAGCCTCCTAACTCACGGTTGTCGCTATCACCAATGTAGTACTGAACAGTGCTGCATTTAATGTTTTTAGTTAAGTACATAAGAATTCAAATATAGGGTGTAAGTTTTTAGAATATCGAGCATAACAATAGACGTTTAGGAGTAATTTAATGAGACATTACACACATGTGTTTTCTAATGGACATAACTGGTTATCCGGTCGAGTCCTTTTATTGGTGGTGACATCGTCACTCTCGTTAACGCTAGCCGCTTGCAGCCAATCTAATATCAGTGGCTCTGATTCTCAACCAGTAAAGGTTGAACAGTCTGCTGCCCAGAATGCACAAGTACAAAATGAAAGTTCTGCTCCTGCAAATGCTCCCGTTAACAGCTCGTCATCATTACTCAAAAACGTCTCAGCCACGGTTTATAAAGATGCCAACTGCGGCTGCTGTAAAGAGTGGGTAGGCTATG
Organism: Faucicola sp. SE7633; assembly: GCF_059264685.1. Classification (NCBI taxonomy): domain Bacteria; kingdom Pseudomonadati; phylum Pseudomonadota; class Gammaproteobacteria; order Moraxellales; family Moraxellaceae; genus Faucicola; species Faucicola sp. SE7633. Next base: position 1,356 of record NZ_JCADBW010000001.1, read on the forward strand.
CAAAAAACAATGGATTAAGTGCAACCACGCACGATGTGGAAGATCTATCCTTATTTAAGGAGCGTTATGGCGTACCACAGCAAATGCGCTCTTGTCATACCACCGTTACCACCGACGGTTTTGTCTTTGAAGGGCATGTCCCTGCTAAACACATGGCTGAATTCTTAGCAAACCCTCCTGCACAAGCTATTGGACTTGCCGTACCGAGTATGCCGGTTGGTAGCCCCGGTATGGAGTATGAAGGTAAATTCATGCCTTATAAGGTAATGCAGCTTAATAAAGACGGCACCACAGAAGTCTATGCTGCTATTGATTCTCCTCAGCAGCAGCTGTAGTGTTGGCTTAGATGTGAATAGATTCTGTTAAATATCGAAAATATTATAACTATAAGCTTAACCACCATCTCTCAAATTAAATCAGGTTATCATTATGAATAAACAGAACATACTGAACCGCCGACGTTTTTTAACCGGATCCTCTGCTGTCCTTGGTGCCTCCTTGATGCCGACTATTGCTAGTAGCGCACTGGGACAATCGAGTCGCTCAGGCAGTCAGGGCGCTACTATTAATAGTGATCAAAACGTTCATAAAGTACCTGTATTGACAGGCAAAGAGTTTGATTTATACGTCAGTAAACAGTCCGTTATTGTGAACGGCAAAAAGAGCATGGCGACGCTCATCAATGATTCACTACCAGCACCGACGCTAAAAATGCGTGAAGGCGATACGGTGGTGATACGTGTTCATAATCAGATGGATGAATCAACCTCTATCCATTGGCATGGACTACTAGTACCGTTTGAGATGGATGGGGTGCCGGGCATTAGCTTTGATGGTATTCCTGCGCACAGCACCTTTACTTATAAATTCAAATTAAAACAATCAGGCACTTATTGGTATCACTCACACAGTGGGTTCCAAGAACAAACCGGTATGCTGGGTGCCATTGTGATTGAACCTAAAGGGCGTGAGCGTCATCCTATCGACGAAGACCATGTGATCGTGCTTAGTGATTGGACCAGCCGCAACCCACATAATCTCTTGAAGCTGCTCAAACAGCGCGCCGACTTTGATAACTACCATCTACCAGACTTCAAAAAACTGCTTGCTGATATTGCCGAAACGGATATGAAAACCGCGTTTGATAAGCGCAAAATGTGGAATCAGATGCGCATGATGCCCACTGATTTTACGGACTTGTCGGGTGAAAACACATTTACCTACCTTATCAATGGCAAAACGACCGCAGCTAATTGGGCGCAAATCGTCAAAGCAGGACAGCGCGTTAAATTACGCTTTATCAATGCCTCAGCACAAACTATCTTTGATGTGCGCATACCCGGTCTCAAAATGACTGTGGTGGCAACCGATGGCATTGATGTCGCCCCAGTTGCGATTGATGACTTTCGCATTGGCGTGGCTGAAACCTATGATGTCATTGTCACCCCGACCAAAGATGCGCATACCATATTTGCCCAAAACATAGACCGTTCGGGCTATGTCGCAGCAACGCTTGCCACCAAAGAAGGTGCTCGTGCGGCAACGCCTGCTATGGACAAAATTGAATGGCTCACCATGGCAGATATGATGGGTGCTATGGGTGCTAATGGTTATAAAGCTAAGCACGCTAAAACAGAATATGACTTTAAGTCTGATATGCGTGTGGACAGTCCACGTATGAACCTTGACGATCCAGGTATCAACCTGCGCAATATTAATAGAGAGGTATTGAATTATAGTCAGCTACGCTCTGTCGATGAGGCAATATTTGCGGAGCAGCGCAAGCCTACCCGAGAGATCGAGCTACATTTAACCGGTAACATGGAGCGCTATATTTGGGCGTTTGATGGGGTTAAGTTCAGTGAGGCCACGCCGGTCAATATCAAGCCGGGTGAGCGCGTGCGTATTACCTTAGTCAATGACACGATGATGAATCATCCGATGCATTTACATGGGATGTGGAGCGATTTGCGCATGCCTAACGGTGAGTTTCAGGTGCGCAAGCATACGATGATGGTGCAACCAGCTCAAAAAATTAGCTTTGATGTCACAGGAGAAGCTGGTCGATGGGCATGGCATTGTCATCTGCTCTATCATATGGAAGCCGGTATGTTCAGAGAAGTGGCGGTCGTTTAAGCAAGTCTTTGGTTGATAGGTGAGAGATGAGATGAAAATACATAAAGTGGGTTTACGGCTCGCTGGGGTATCATCATTGGTATTACTAGCATCATCATTTGCTAATGCTGCTGACCCTGCCACTGCTAAAAAAGACATAACTATGTCAGGCATGGACCACAGCAAAATGGACATGTCGGATATGGATCATAGCAAAATGGATATGTCGGATATGGATCACAGTGGCATGGATATGTCAGGCATGGACCATGGCAGCATGGATATGTCAGGTATGGACCATGGCAGTATGGATATGTCAGGCATGGACCATGGCAGTATGGATATGTCAGGTATGGACCATGGCAGTATGAATATGTCAGGCATGGACCATGGCAGTATGAATATGTCAGGTATGGACCATGGCAGTATGGATATGTCAGGCATGGACCATGGCAGCATGGATATGTCAGGCATGGACCATGGCAGTATGGATATGTCAGGCATGGACCATGGCAGTATGGATATGTCAGGTATGCAAGGTGGTAAAGCTCCAGCTGATGCTCGCAGTCCTGACTATTCAAACGGCGTTCCCTATGGACGCTATGGTCAGCCTATGATGATGGGTGATATGCCATTATGGGGCGTTTCTGTAGACGATTTAGGCTATCAGTTTGATGACGATCAGATTAATTATGAGGTTAGTGCTTGGTATGGTCTAGATGAGCGACGCCTAGCTGTACGCAGCGAAGGTAGTGTTCAGACCAAAGATGAGAAAGACATTGATAGTCTGACCTCATTGTCTTACTGGAAGCCGCTAAGTATTTTTTGGAATGGCGAAGCAGGGGTCGCCTATGATACCAAGAATGATAAGCCTGCCATTATGGCCGGTATTGTCGGCACAATGCCTTACTTTATTGAAACAGATGCTAGAGCATATCTCTACACCGATGGTCAAGTTAGGCTTGATCTTGGTGCAGAATATGAATGGCGTTTGGGTCAGCACTGGGTTGTGATACCGGAAGTTGGTCTGTCAGCTTTTAGTAAAGACGATATTGACAATCATATCACCAAGGGATTCAATGAATTAAAGACTGAAGTTAGACTGACTTATGAAACCTTAGGTCGTCAACTGGCACCTTACGTCGGTGTGAGCTATGAGACGGCTCTTGGCAGTGCGCGTGGCCAGCGGCGTCAAGAAAATGAATCGGTTGATAGCAGTAGTTTGACTGCCGGTGTTAAATTCTGGTTCTAACATTGTCAAAATTATAGGAGATATATTATGAATACTTCTGATCAAAACAGCATGAATCATCAAAGCCATCAACAGGGCATGAATCCTTATGTGAAGTTCACTTTGATGATTCTGACGTCTACGATTGTAATGTTTATCATGATGTATTTTAATACCTATCAATGGGATCATGTTTATTTTAGTGAGACCCGAGCTTATATGGCATTATATATGGGCGCAGTCATGGCGATTATCATGCTCGCCTTTATGGGTAATATGTATAAGAAGACCAAGGTAAATCTACTGGTTTATGGAATAAGTGTAGTAATGTTTGCTGTAGGTATTTGGGGTGTGCGTTCCCAAGCAACGGTCGATCAAGTGGATTGGATGCAGGCCATGATACCTCATCACTCGATTGCTATTTTGACGAGCTCAAGAGCAGATATTGAAGACCCTAGAGTACAACAGCTCGCTGACGATATTATTAAGACGCAAAAGCGTGAAATCGCTGAGATGCAAGCGCTTATTGAAGAGCTCGAATAGACGGCTATATAATATAGAGGTATGGCAAGCTAAGAAATTGATTATGAAAAAATGGTGATACCTGGTATCAGCGCTATAGTCTTCGCTGGTACCTTTACCTTAAAAGGACAGATTGCACAGATAATTAATGTGATTTTTTACCTACCCCTTCAACTGCAGTAACTGCTCTTTGTTTTACTGTACTTATTATCAATATTTATTGTCTTCAAGGAGTGGTTTTATGAAACATATTGCCGATGAAAAATCTATCAAAGGTGGTCAGTACGATAAAGTACCGGAAAATTATAGCGGTACGGTCTATATTTGTCCTATGCATCCAGAAGTAAGAGATGTTGAAAAAAGTGACTGCCCAATATGTGGCATGTTTCTTAAACCTGAAGACGAAGTTGCTAAAGATGATAGTCACGCTAGCTGTCATGGAAAGGATACTGATAGTAGCGGAGTAAAATCTGTTAAAGGCGGTAAATACGATAAAGTACCTGCTGATTACGATGGCACGGTATATACCTGTCCTATGCATCCTGAAGTGAGAGACGTTAGAAATAGCGGTTGTCCGATATGTGGTATGGCGCTTGAGCCCGAAACGCTTACTATCGGTGAAGAGGACACCTCAGAGCTTGACGACATGACTCGTCGTTTTTGGATATGTACCGTGTTGACTGTACCGCTATTAATATATGTGATGAGCGGTATGTTTGGAGTTGACTTTAGTCAGTATGGTATACCTTCACAGGTTTTACAATGGGCTGAGTTGGTGCTTGCGACCCCTGTAGTGCTTTGGGGCGCCGCCCCGTTTTTCGTCCGTGGCTGGCAGTCTATAAAAAGCCGCAATCTAAATATGTTTACCTTGATTGCGATAGGCGTAGGCGCTGCTTATATTTTTAGTATTGTCGCGACCTTTTTTCCCGATATTTTCCCAGACAGTTTCAGAGATGCCTCTGGTCAAGTCGGAGTCTACTATGAAGCGGCAGCGGTCATTGTGACCTTGGTGCTACTGGGTCAAGTATTAGAGCTCAAAGCTAGAAGTCAAACTTCAGGTGCGATTAGAGCTTTGCTTGAGCTTGCACCACCAACCGCAAGACGTGTCGATGAAAACGGTGAAGAAGTCGAAGTCCCGCTTGATGAGGTCGTCACTGGCGATAAGCTACGGGTTAAACCAGGTGAGAAACTACCCGTAGATGGTACAGTGATCGATGGTAATAGTAATGTTGATGAATCAATGGTGACGGGTGAGCCAATCCCTGTATCAAAAGTAGCAGGAGATACAGTGACTGGTGGTACGGTAAATGGCACCGGAACGCTATTAGTCGAAGCGGTCAATGTTGGAGCAGATTCAGTATTATCTAAAATTGTACAAATGGTTGCTGAAGCCCAGCGTAGCCGCGCACCTATACAGAAATTGGTAGATAAGGTAGCTGGGTGGTTCGTACCGATCGTGCTTATTTGCTCCGTCATTACCTTTATTGTCTGGGCGATATTCGGCCCTGAGCCCGCTATGGCCTATGCTTTGGTTAACGCGATTGCGGTACTGATTATTGCTTGTCCTTGTGCCCTTGGTCTAGCGACGCCGATGTCCATTATGGTTGGTACCGGCAAAGGCGCGCAAAACGGCGTCCTCATCAAAAATGCTGAAGCGTTAGAGAGTATGGAAAAAGTCGATACCATTGTCGTCGACAAGACCGGAACACTGACCGCTGGTAAGCCCGAGCTTACCGCAATTGATGCGCAGGTAGGTCAAGATGAAGACGAGTTCCTCGCATTGGTAGCCTCAGTAGAAAGCGCTAGCGAGCATCCTTTAGCAGAAGCTATCGTTAGAGCAGCTCAAGAAAGATCACTCATTATTCCTAAAGCTACTGACTTTAATTCGACTACTGGCGAAGGCGTACAAGCCGTGGTCGATGGTAAGAAAGTCGCTATTGGTAACTCTAAGCTTATGGAAAGCCTAAATAGTTTTGATAATGAGCTGTCCACTAAAGCTGATGTCCGTAGAAAAGACGGTGAAACGGTAATGTTTGTGGCTATAGACGGTAAAGCTGCTGGTATTATTTCAGTTGTTGACCCTATTAAACCAAGCACTAAAGAGGCTATTTCACTGCTTCATGACGCAGGTTTAAAAGTTGTGATGCTAACCGGTGACAACGAAAAAACCGCGCAGGCAGTCGCCAATAAACTAGGTATTGATGAAGTTCATGCGGATGTCTCACCAGAGGATAAAAACCGTATCGTCAAAGAAATGCAAGACAGCGGTAAATTGGTCGCTATGGCGGGTGATGGTATCAACGACGCACCAGCGCTAGCGCAAGCTAATGTTGGTATCGCTATGGGAACCGGTACCGATGTGGCGATGGAGAGTGCGGGCATTACCCTGCTAAAAGGTGATTTAATGGGTATTGCCAAAGCTTATAAGCTTAGCCACGCCACCATGCGCAATATCAAACAGAATCTGTTTTTTGCCTTTATCTACAATGCACTTGGTGTACCTATTGCCGCAGGTGTGCTCTATCCTATATTTGGGCTTCTGCTCAGTCCGATGATAGCAGCGGCAGCGATGAGCTTGTCGTCATTCTCGGTGATTGCTAACGCGCTGCGATTGCGCCGTTTGAAACTATAATTCTGGTACGGTAAAAAGTGTTCTAAAGCACACTGACACATACTGGTCTAAACAAGATCACAAAATATAAGGATACCGTTATGGGCAGCTTTTCTATTACACATTGGCTGATTTTATTGGTCGTAGTGGTGGTCGTATTTGGTACTGCCAAGCTTAAAAATGCAGGTAAAGATCAAGTTCGATTATGTCCTAGCCGATTCATGGTTTTCAGCCAATGCAACATTCAAGCACATCCGTAAAGCCAAAAAACACTTTATCTTTGCATTAAAGTCAAATCGCTTGGTGGCTTTAACACCTGATGATAGACAAAAAGGTAACTTTGTACGTATTGATGAATCCAATCTACCCGATAATACCCCTGTTCACGGCTTTTTAAATGACTATCACGATGAAGTCTTGTTATTACGCCGAGTCTTTACAAACAAGGACGATTCGACAGGGGTGTTATATCTGGTGTGTTCGGATTTGCAATGCGACAAGGATACGTTTATCAATGGCTATCAAAAACGATGGCACGTTGAAGTGTATCATAAGTCGTTAAAGCAAAATGCCAATTTGGGTAAGTCGCCTGTACATAGCCAAAGGGCACGGTTTAATCATATCTTTTTAGCCACGTATGCGGTGTTTAAGCTTGAGTGTTTGAAAATCAAAACCAAGTTAAATCATTTTGCTTTGCGTTTGAAGTTACTCGTATCTGCTAATCAGTCGGCTTTTGCCCAGCTTAAGGCTATGAGCGGTGCGTAACTTCAGATAATATAATAACTGCTAGTTTTCTTTTAAACATAAAATTTCCTTTACCATTATAACCACTTTGATAGCAACACGCCTAACGCAAACAGCGTCACGGAGCAGTCTGACATTCCTTGCCAGTGGCTTTAGGTATTATTCACACAAGCAGAATCCTGTGCTTGCCAAGCTATTATTAAACAAAACCTTACATAAAATCCAGTGGATTAACAAAAAAATTGCTGAATTGATAACGATAAATTTAACAATTTGCTAAATATAACTAACTTTATATTCAATTTTACACCGATTTTACACACAATATTGCCAAAAACTGCACGGACGTTGGTTAAAATAGCCTTGATTGTTGAACCGATTGGGATCTTGTGATGATGCAACGATTAAATGCCCATACAGGTATTGGGCTGTGGCTAAAATGGACACTGTTGGTGTGGATGAATGCCATCTTTGGCTTGGTGATGACATGGGACAACATGCGCCAAGACGGTCTGCCGTATTGGCTGGGCGTGGGCGTGGGCGTGTGTGGTTTTATTCCGCTATATGCTTTGGCAGAACGCCGCCTACGACGGCGCGGCGTGCATGGTATTGGCACGGCACTGACAATCGGTGTCATCATCCGCGCGTTGTTACAAGTCGCGGTTATAGTCGATGCGCTGGCAGGCGTGGTCGGTGTCAGCGTGGCAGAAAACATCGTCGGGGCAGCGCCCAGCGGTTTTGGTGATGAATTCGGCTTTTATTTTGTCGCAACTGTGGTGACAGGCACGTTGTTGTCTGTGATTGCGTGGTTACTGACGGGCTTGTCATTGCTGGGTATGCGTTTATTTGTGCGCAAAAAACAGCCAGCATTGACCCAAGCCGCGCAGCCGTGATTACTACCGTTACGTTAAATGTAATTGAATACCAACAGCTTGGATGAAAAAGGACACCAACATCTTTAAATAATATTGATAAAAATTATCATTCGTATTATTATAGCGGCATTCTGGGGCAGACGCATGATTCTGCCAATATTCAACACGTTAGGGCTTTTTGGTATGTCATCTGCCGCCGCAGTATCTGATTTGCAGATTTCCCGTAAAACATGGTGGGTGACTGGGGTCGGTGTGCTGCTGCTGCACACGGTGGTGGGTTGGGCGTTGTTACAAATGCCCAGCGCAACCATGCCGCTGCCAAACATCACGCCGCCGCTTGAGGTCACGTTTGTTGATTTAACCCCCAACGCCGAGCCAATACCCACACCCACATTGCCCGAAAAATCACAGGCAAACGTGGCGACGGCTATGCCCACACCTGTGCCAACAGACGAGCCGCCACCGCCAACTCTGTCAGCCAAGCCTGAAGCACAGCCCGTTACTGCGACCGCTGCGCCTGCCGATACACCTGCGCCTGCCATCGAGCCACACGCCATTGCCGAACCAGCGTCTAATCTGCCAACGTCACCAACTGCGCCTATGCCCGTGGACGAGTCTTTGCCATCATCTGAGCCCGTTGAGGTGGTCAAAACCGAGCCATTGCCCGAACCTGTGACACAGCCTGAACCCGAGCAACCGCCGATGCTGACTCAGCAGACGGCACAAGCTGAGGCTGAATTGGTGGCCCAACAAGCGCGTGAACAAGCTGAACGCGAACGCCAAGCCCAGCAAGCGCGTGAACAAGCCGAGCGCGAACGCCAAGCCCAGCAAGCGCGTGAACAAGCTGAACGCGAACGCCAAGCCCAGCAAGCGCGCGAACAAGCCGAGCGCGAACGCCAAGCCCAACAAGCGCGCGAACAAGCCGAGCGCGAACGCCAAGCCCAACAAGCGCGCGAACAAGCCGAGCGTGAACGCCAAGCCCAACAAGCGCGCGAACAAGCCGAGCGTGAACGCCAAGCCCAACAAGCGCAACAAACGCCGCAAACTGTCACGTTCGGTAGCGGTGACACGCGTTGGCGTGTTATGCCCAAGACCAACTTCACGGGCAGCATTGCGCGGCAAATTGCCAACCAAAACCTAACCCAAGTCGTAGCGCGGCTACACATCAGCTCACAAGGCGATGTCACTGATGTTCAGATCGTCACATCATCGGGCAACCGTCAAGTGGATAATGCCCTACGCCAACGCTTACTGGCAGGCAAGCTGTATCCGCACCCTGTGCCACGTGTTGGCAACTTATTGATTAACCTCAACGGATCTTAAACATATGTTGCGCCCACCGCGCCATTTTGGAGGAATGATGGATTTTGCAAGTTATTGGCAGTACACCGACGCGGTGAGTAAGACGTTGTTTGTCGTGTTGGTGCTGCTGTCCTTGGCATCGTGGGTCATTGGCATCATGCGGTTGCTAGCAAGCCAGCGACTGGCGCGCACGGTCAGCCAGTCGTTACGCCACCAGCACCAACAACAGGCAGGCGCGTGGACGCACTTAGCCGCTGAGCAACAACGCGCCGCTGCCGAGCAAGCCCTACTGCAACACATCAGCCGCTACCGTTACCAAAGCGAGCAAGGCCTAAGCCTGTTGGGTACTACCGCCGCCATTGCGCCGTTCATCGGCTTGTTTGGCACGGTGTGGGGAATTTTTCACGCCTTACGCAGTATTGGCGAGACAGGGCAGGCAGGACTTGCGCAAGTGGCTGCCCCTGTCGGTGAGGCACTTACCATGACAGGGCTTGGCTTGGCTGTGGCGATTCCTGCCGTTGTGTTGTATAACATCGCTGTGCGCCTTAACCGTACCGCCATGCACCACGCCAACGACACCGCGCGCGCATTGCTGACCGAAGTCATCACCACCGCAGCATAACACTGCAATCAGTCAATTTTACAAGGCAATGAAAAAGGAGTGTCCATGGCATTTCAACTCGGTGATGACGAAGCGCAAGGTGTGCATGACATCAACTTGATACCGTTGATTGACATCATGCTGGTGCTGATGATTATTTTTTTGGTGACTGCCACTGTGCTCAACCCCACCGTGCCGCTTAACTTGCCCAAAACCGCCGCGTCAGTCAGCAATGCGCCGCCGCAAGTCATCCAAATCAGTATTGATAAAGACGGGCAACTGTATTGGGATGACACCGCCATCACCCTAACCGAGCTGGGCACGCGTTTTGCCGAGCAGGGCAAGCTTGCCGATATTCCGACGATTCAACTGCGTGCCGACAAAAACAGCCGTTATGACACCGTGGCGCAGGTGCTAGCCACCGCAAGCCAACACCAGCTGACCAAAATCGCCTTTGTCAGTGACAGCCCGTAATACTTTGATAGTCAAGCAATCAGCGGTGGTATGGCGTTTGACCCAAGTGACGCAGGCATGTCCTAGCCAGTCACTCAAACACACGGGCTAAAACATGGCGCAAAAAAAGTGTAGCGATTTGTTACCGCCGCGCGGATTGTGCCTTGCTTATTTTAGCGTTATTCGGTTTAATACCGCTAACTTTAAGCGGCAGACTTTGGCGTAATATGCCGCGATTTATGGGAAAAATTTTAAGTGGAATGGATTTGCGCGGAGCAATGCGGTGGCAAGTGTGCCAATGTGTTGGTACGTGCCACGGGTAGCTTATGCGACATTTTTATTTTGACATAGTCTTTACTGCCGTCGCGCTTGCTTTGGCAGCGTGGTGGGGGTTTTCGCACGGTGGTATGGGCGCGGTGCTCTCGGCGGTGTTTATCACGCTGATTTTGGCGGTGATGGAGATTTCACTGTCATTTGACAACGCGGTGGTCAATGCTTCAGTGCTCAAGCACTGGGATGAGTTTTGGAAAAAGATTTTCTTGACTGTCGGGATTTTGATTGCCGTGTTTGGTATGCGGCTGCTGTTTCCGATTGTGATTGTCGCCATGACGGCTGATATGGGGATGATGGAAGTTGTCGATATGGCGCTCAACAACCCCAAAGAATATTCTGCCAAATTGATTGCCCACCACGCTGAGATTGCCGCGTTTGGCGGTATGTTTTTGTTGTTGGTGTTTTTAAATTTCTTGTTTGATGACAAGGATATCTTGTGGTTTGAGTGGCTAGAAAGCCGCCTTGTGCGCTTGGGCAAAGTCGATGCCATGAGCGTGTTTATCGCCTTGATTGTGTTGATGGTATCGCTGTCATGGGTGCCTGTGGCAGAAAAACACGCGGTTTTGGTGGCAGGCGTGTATGGGATTTTGGTGTATTTGGGCACCAATGTGCTATCGGGCTTGCTTGAGGGCGATGACGATGAGGCGCAAGACACGGACGAAGCCACAGGTGGTAGCGACACCAAAGCGGTCACAGGCGCGATTGCGCGTGGCGGCATTGCAGGCTTTTTATACCTTGAGATTTTGGACGCGTCGTTTAGTTTTGATGGTGTGATTGGCGCGTTTGCTATCACTGATGATGTCATCATCATCATGTTGGGCTTGGCGATTGGCGCGATGTTTGTGCGTTCGATGACACTGTTTTTGGTGGATAAAGGCACGCTTGATGAGTTCGTTTATCTTGAGCATGGCGCGCATTATGCCATTGGTGCGCTGGCCATCATCATGTTGTTGTCAATGCGCTATGAAATCCCCGAAATCATCACAGGTCTTATTGGGGTGGCGTTTATCGTGTGGGCGGTGATAAATTCTATCAGCTACCGCAAGCGTCATGCCGAAGCCTAAACGCGGTTGATGCGGATTGAGCTTACAAACGTCACACAATCATAACAACCGCGCAAGGCAAATGCCTAGACAAAATTTGACCGTATCGCTATAGTAAACGTGAGTTTAGGCTCACGTTTTTTTATAGGGTCTAAAAAATGCAATAACAATTTTTCAACTCGTTATATTGTTTGACTCTTTGTCAAATTTTTTTGGCACAAACCACACAGGATATAAGGATATCAATATGGCTATTAGCTTAACCAAAGGCGGCAACGTCAATTTGTCTAAAGAAGCTCCCAGCTTGACCAACATGACCGTCGGCTTGGGCTGGAATCCACGCGCAACCGACGGTCAGGATTTTGACCTTGACGCGGTGGCGTTTTTGGTCAATGACGCAGGCAAGGTTCGCGCGGACAATGACTTTATTTTCTTTAATAACCTAAAATCTGCCGATGGCTCGGTTGAACACACGGGTGATAACCGCACGGGAGAAGGCGATGGTGATGATGAAATCATCAAGGTTGATTTGACGCGCCTGCCTGCTGATGTCAGCAAGGTGGTGTTTTGTGCGGTGATTTATGACGGACAAAACCGCAAGCAAAACTTTGGACAAGTCAGCGATGCCTATATCCGTATTGTCAATGACAATGGCAGCAGTGAGGTGGCGCGTTATGACTTGTCGGAGGATAGCAGCACCGAAACCGCAATGATTTTTGGTGAATTGTACCGCCACAACGGTGAGTGGAAGTTCCGCGCGGTTGGGCAGGGCTTTGCAGGCGGTTTAGGCCCATTGGCAGCGTCATATGGCGTGGCGGTCTAAGCGCGTTAATGGGTGGTAAAAAAGCCGCTGTTCATCTTGGCGGCTTTTTTAACACGCATTGGGCGAACCGATTTTAACGCAGGGATAGCACAAACTTTGAACACAGGACGCGACGACGATGGCGGCAACGTTTACATTAATCGGCACGATTGAGCCGTTTTTGCATTGCAATTTAAAAAAAGGTGACCGCGTGCATTGTGAATCCAATGCCATGGTGATGATGGAGAGTAACCTTGAGCTTAAAGGGCAAATGCGTGGTGGCTTTATGCAGTCGATGTTGCGCCGTTTTGCCACGGGTGAGTCGATTTTTCAGCAGCAAATCGAGGCAGTGCACGGTGAGGGCGATTGTCTGCTTGCGCCAACGCTAGACGGTGATTTGCAGATTTTGGATGTGGGCGCTAATCAATATATGTTGAGCGATGGCGCGTTTGTTGCGTGTAGCTCGGAGGTGCAAATTCGCGCCAATGTTCAATCTAACATCGGCGGTGCGCTGTTTGGCAGCACGGGCGGTTTTGTCATCATGCAAACGCAGGGGCATGGTCAGGTTGTGGTGTCGGGCTTTGGTTCGTTGTTTGAAATTGAAGTCACCCCCGGCAAAGATGTGACGATTGATAACGGGCATGTGGTGTGCTGGGATAGCCGCTTAAATTACAGTGCGTCTCTGGCCACAGGGCAGCGTCAAGGCTTTTTGGGCAACATTGTCAATTCTGTCACCAGTGGTGAGGGGGTGGTGCTGCGTTTTTCGGGGCAAGGCAAGGTGGTGATTTGCTCGCGCAATCGCAACACGTTTCAAGGCTGGGTTCAAAGCCTACTGGGTAGCAACAGCGGTGGGCGTGACCGTGGCAGTTCGCTGAGCGATTTGTTATAAGTCAAAATTTAGTAGGGTTAGATTAACACACATAAAGGATAACACATGGCAGTTTCATTGCAAAAAGGACAAAAAATTTCTTTGCAAAAAGAGGCAGGCGGCACACTTAGCCAAGTGGCGATGGGCTTAGGCTGGGATATGGCGCAGGCAAGTACGGGCGGCGGCTTTTTGGGCAAGCTGTTTGGCGGTGGCAGTGGCGACAGCATTGACTTGGATGCCTCGTGCCTACTGTTTGATGCCAACAAAAACTTGGTTGATACGGTATGGTTTCGTCAGTTGCGCTCCAACGATGGCAGTATTTACCACACAGGCGACAACCGCACAGGCGCAGGCGATGGTGATGATGAGGTCATCATGGTGGATTTGACGCGCGTACCGCCAAATGTACAAGCGTTGGTGTTTACCGTCAATAGCTTTACGGGGCAGTCATTTGAGCGCGTGGCAAACGCGTATTGCCGCATTGTCAATGCCAGTAACCAGCAAGAAATCGCGCGCTATAACTTGTCGTCGCAAGGCGGACACACCGCGATGGTCATGGCAAAGATGTATCGCCACAACGGCGAGTGGAAAATGCACGCGATTGGCGAGACCGCGGCGGGGCGCACGTTTGAAAACCTAATCCCGTCGATTTTGCCGCATATTTAAGTGGTAATTGGGTAGGTTTTGGTCGTCACTGGCTATCAAAAGCGCTTGGTGTATCAAAAGCCCTTAGTTTGACTAGGGGTTTTTGTATTTTGCCACTTGTTTTTTTGTGGGGCTTGCGTTAGTTTAGGCGCATTTGGTTGGCTTGACGATGACAAGCCTTGCTGGGCTAAATTTTTGGGCTAACCAAGTTGCTAGTTTTTATTTAAAAAAGGAAGCGCAGAATGACGCAAAGCCGCTTGCAACCGCTGCTGATTGCCGCGCTGTTGCCGTTATTGGGATTTGCTTGGTTTAGCCGCCCTGTGGCTGGGCAGGTGGATTTTTGGCTGTTGTGGCTGGTGGCGATGACGTTGGTCGGGTTGCCGCTGGTGTTTGCCGAGGTGGCCTTGGCGCAGCGTAGCCGTTTAGTGCCGTTGGTTGGCTTGCCCAAGCTGACTCGTGAAGCCGATGTCCCGACCGTGTGGCGCGGGTTTGGTTGGCTGACCATCGTGCTGCTTGCTTTGGTGGGTGGGCATTTGTTGGCAAGCGCAGGCGAGGTGTTGCAGCCGCTGGCGGCAGGGCAAAATACCAATGGCGGTATGGCAATGCCTGCGTTGTTGGCGATTTTGCTGCTTATCACGATGGCGGCAAGTTTTGCCAAACGCTGGATGGGCTGGGCGGCGCTGGTGTTGAGTACGCTTGCGCTGGTGAGCGCGCGTGTGCATGACCCAAGCACGATGTGGCAGATGACCCCGACATCTTTGGCGGAATGGTCGCTGGCGGTGGTGTTGGCGTTGGTGTGTGTGGGGGCAGGTACGGGGCTGTTTTGGTACAGCCGCGCGCAGCAGCTACAGGCACAAGGGCTTGCCGATAGCCAAGCGTCGCAAGCGTTGGTGGTCAGCGCGAGCCGTGCGGTGTTGCCGATTTGGGCGGTGCAGCTGGTGGTCGGTGGATTGGTGGCGATGAGCGTTGCGCCAACCACGCAGTTTGCCCGTCTTAGCTACGCGCTTGCGATGTTGGCAGGCAGTGGCTATTTGCTGGCGACTTTGACCGAGCAGGTCGCGCTAGTTACCGTGCAGCGGCGTTTTCATTTGTTGATCATGGTTGGGCTGGCGGTCATCATGTATGTGTTGGCGTTGTTGCCGACCGCGTGGCTCAATCAGCTACTTATCTTGATAAGCTTTATCAGTGCGATTTGGCTGGCGGTGTTTGCAGGGTGGCAGATGAAAATCAGCCATTTGCGTAAGGCGATGAACTTTAGCAGCGAGGCAACCTACAACCTGTGGCGCGTTGCTGTGCGTATCGTTGTGCCGTTGGCGATTTTGTTGGCCGTGGTGGGCTGGCTTGGTGGCTTATTGTAATTGGCTTGTGGGCAACCACGCTGATGAGCGTAACCTGAGCATTTTGTGGTGTTGGGTTACGCGCTTTTTGAGCCCACAAGCGGATGTATTTGATGTATCCGATATTGAGAAACCAACCATGCCAAGCCCAACGATGACGATTACCTTAGCCTTTGCCCCCGACGCGGCCACCCAACTGCACGAGCGCTTGTCTATGCCCACGGGTCACACGCCTGTACAAGCGTTGGCGCTGACTGACTGGCAAGCGCGGTATCCGTGGGTGCTGCAATGTCAAATCGGCCTATTTGGGCGCAAAATTGACTGGCAAACACCGCTACAAGACGGTGACCGTTTGGAGTTTTATCGTCCGCTGATTATAGACCCCATGCGCAAACGCCAGCTTAAACTGGCGCGCAAGGCTAGCCAAGATTAGCGTCTTAGACAACCCTCTAACGTGCGTTGGCAGGGCGTTCAATACGGCTGACGTTGCCAGCGTTGTCAAAGTAAATTTGGATGTATTGTTGGGCGTTGTGGATATCAGGCTTGCCTTCACGCTGAGCGATTTTGCCTGCTGTGAAGTCATAGATATAATCCCAGCGGTTTGGGTTGAGCGTGTCGCGTATGGCGGGGCTGCCCAACAAGTACAGCACTTGGTTTTGGTTCATGCCAACCTTGACTTGCGCCAGCTGATTGGGGTTGATGGGCGTGCCTTGGGGGATGTCGATTTTATACACGCTTAGCCACGTACACGCAGGCAATACCGCAGACGCGAGCACCGTCGCAAGGCCAACCACAGGCAATAGTCGAACTTTGTTGGTCATCACAAATACCCAAATCGCACTTAAAAAACGTGTTTATCATACGCTATTTGTGCGACGTTGCCTACTGTTTTTGTTGGACAAATTTTTGGTGGGCAGACGTTGGTGGGCTGCCGCTGATGCCACGGGCTAAGCACGCGTTTGACAACCCTGCTGGCACAAAGCCTATACCGTCACGGTTTTTATCATTCATCGGCGTATGCGCCTTTGGGTGTAGGATTGAGACAACACGAGAACTAAAACCACACACGAATTTTGTCTAGCGTGGTGTATTCTGCTACAAAACTTGTTAAAATAACCCCATGAAAACCCTAAAGTTACCCATCAAAGACCATGCCCCAATCGTGGTGGAAGGCGTTAAAACCACCCAATGGCGCAGCAAAAAAGCGAACTAGCCAAAAGCGTATATCACGCAGGTGGGTTTGAAATCAAACGCCAACTGACCTCTCAATGTAACCACGCAGGTTGCCGTTTTGACAGTGTATCAACGCGACACACGGCTTGAGGATACCAATAGCAAAGCCCGGCTGTTTGCAGGCGCAATCTCCGAACGAGAGGCAGGGGTGAGGTCAGAAGATGAAAATGATAAACAAAAGATAATAGGATTTGCCATGTCTGTCAGTACTCAGGATTTGCGCCGCGCAGGGCTTAAAGTAACCTTGCCGCGATTAAAGATTTTACAATTACTTGAAAGCACATCTAAACATCACATGAGTGCTGAGGATGTGTACAAAGCATTGATTGAGCAAGGCGAGGATGTTGGCCTTGCCACCGTGTACCGTGTATTGACCCAGTTTGAGCAGGTTGGTATCGTTGAGCGGCACAACTTTGACAACAATTTGTCGGTGTTTGAACTGGCGCATGATAGCCACCACGACCACTTAGTCTGTGAGCAATGCGGCAAAATCATTGAATTTCACAACGAACAAATCGAGCAGCTACAACGCCAAGTTGCCGCTGAGTATAACTTTACGCTGACGGGGCATTCGTTGGTGTTGTACGGTGTGTGCGATGACCCCGAGTGCCAAGCCGCTGCCAAAAAATAACGGGCGGTTTTGGGGTCAGTTTGGATAAGTTTAGGCAAGTTTGGCTAGATTTGAGCAACACCAACAAACTTAGCCGAATTTGGGCGGTTGTAGCACGGGCAGACGCACACCAACCGCCAACAGCGCGACGGCATACACCAACGCGCCGCCAACGCACAAGCTTGCCAATGCCACAATCTGTGCTGTGCGCGAGCCTGTCAGCGGAAAATAATCCAGCGCAATCACCAACACCAGCAGCATAACCGCATTGGCAACCAACAGTTGCCAACCAAAATGCCGCCATGTGCGCGTCAGCCGATACACCCCACGGCGGTGCAGCGCGGCATACAACAACGCCGCATTGGCAAGTGCCGATATCGACGTGGCAAACGCCAACGCCGCGTGCAGCGCGATGCCAAGCCAGTCAAATAACGCCATCAACAACGCACAAGCCAACCCATTGACCGCCACCGCCGCCATGCCCGCGCGCACGGGTGTGCGGCTATCACGATGGGCAAAAAACGCAGGCGCAAAAACCTTAATCAGCATAAAACCCAGTAGCCCTGCCGCCATACCCGTGAGCGCAAGCCCTGCCATCTGTGCGTCATGCAGGCTAAATTCGCCATGGGCAAATAGCGTTATCATCAAAACATCGCTAATCAGCATCAGCGCACACGTGGCAGGCAAGCCGACCAACACCACCAGTCGCACCGCCCAATCAAGTGTTTGGGCAAAATCCGTGCTTGCTGAATCCGCGCTTGCCGTGCGCGCCAACACGGGCAAAATCACCGTACCAATCGCCACCCCAATCAGCCCAAGCGGCAACTCGCCCATGCGTTCTGCGGCATACAGCCACGCCACTGAGCCATCGACCAGCAGCGAAGCTATCAGCGTGTTGAGCAGTAGATTAAGTTGCAGCACCGACACCGCAAACACCGCAGGCAGCAGCAGGCGCAGCATACGGCGCACGCCTGTGTGGGTAACATCCAATACAGGCAGCACCAGCAGCCCAAGCGCGCGCAAAGCAGGCAACTGTACCAACAATTGCAACACGCCTGCCAATGTCACCGACCACGCCACGATGACCAACGGCTGTGCCCTATGCGGCGCAACCCACCACGCGGCGGCAATCATCACCACATTGAGCACCACAGGCGCGAGCGCAGGCGGCACAAAGCGTTGATAACTTTGCAGCACACTGCCTGCCAACGCGGTCAAGCTAATCAGTAGCCCAAACGGCAACATCACGCGCACCAGCGTCACCGCCGCCTCAAACTTGGCAGGCGTATCCACAAAGCCTGCCGCCAAACCACGCACCAACCACGGCGCTGCCCACACGCCAAGTATCGTGAAAACGCCCAAAATCAGCAGTAACGCGCCCGTCACGCGTCCTAGCAACCCTTGCAGCGGTGCAAGATTGCCTGTGCGTTCGGCAGTTGTTTGGTAATCCACCAGCACAGGCACAAACGCTTGCGCAAATGCACCTTCGGCAAATAATCGGCGGACAAAATTCGGTAGGCGAAAGGCGACCAAAAACGCATCCATCATACCGCCACTGCCAAAACAGTGCAGCAACACACCATCGCGTACCAACCCGAGTACGCGCGACAGCAGCGTTAGCGCGCTGACCCACGCAGCAGACGACAGCAGCCCTTGCTTGCCATCACGCTGGATTGGTTTTGGTTTTGCTTGTGCCAAATGCGCCAACCTATGACCGCACCGCCAATGCCCGTTTAGTCAGCATATTGCGCCACCAGTTGGCGTAAGCGCAGCCAGTCAAACTGTGCACCGGGGTCGGTTTTGCGTCCGCGCGCGATGTCGCTATGCCCTGCCAAGTGATGGCGCGTTTTGGGATATGCGCGGTTGATTGCTGCCACCACCGCCGCCAGCGCGGCGTACTGGCGCGCATCAAACGCCGTGTCATCATCGCCTTCAAGCTCAATACCAATCGAAAAATCGTTGCAATTTGCCACGCCCAAATACCGCGATTGCCCAGCATGCCACGCGCGGTCAGCAAAATTAACAAATTGTGTCACCTGCCCATCGCGCTCAATCAGTACATGTGCCGATACCTGCTGCTGATAAATTTGGGCAAAATACGGGTGATCAGCAGGGTCAAGCCGATTTTGAAAAAACGCCTTAACATAGTGCTCACCTGCGGCATTGGTTTTGCCAAATTCACTGGGCGGCAAGCTGATATTGTGAATCACAATCAAGCGCACATTGGCGGCAACATCGTACGGGGCAGGGCGCGCGCCAAAATTTGGCGACGGCACAAATGCGGCAGGTGACAGCCGCCCGTCTTCGATGGTAAAGCGTGGCAGAGCGTCAGCAGATGGGGCAGAGGTGGGCATGGGGGTTTCCTTGTGTACATGCAATGATTAAAAGCTGATGTTTTAAAACTTATGGTTGAAAACCAAAGGCTTCACGTAAGATGGCTACAGTCAAGTGTTACCATCAAAAAATGGTAGATGATTTGCCTACCAGTATAATCCAATCAGCCGCCAACTGTTAGATAGCGTGACGCGCCCTCACACAAAACGTTACCCATTTTGCCGCCAAATCAGCGATAATAAACCGACCGATGGTTAAACTGACAAATATTGAGCAAACAAACATTGAGGAAGCTATGTCCGCTGTGCCACCCGTTATTTCTCCTGCGTTACGCCTTGAGCTGACCAAGCAAGTCACGCAAGCCTTGCAAGAGGACATCGCCACAGGCGACATCAATGCCGCGCTGATTGCCGCTGACCAACGCGACCACGCGACCATCATCAGCCGTGAGCCGATGGTGCTGGCAGGGCAGGCATGGGTGGACACGGCGTTTGGCTTGCTTGATCCTACTATGAATATCACGTGGTATGCACAAGACGGGGCGCACGTTGCTGCCGACACGGTGTTGGCAACCTTGCATGGCAACACGCGCGCGCTGTTATCAGCTGAGCGTACCGCGCTCAACTTTTTGCAAACCCTGTCCGCCACTGCAACCAGTGTGGCGCATCATGCCGCGCTGATAGCCGATTTACCGACCCAACTGCTAGATACCCGTAAAACCTTGCCGCTATTGCGCCATGCGCAAAAATATGCCGTGCGCTGCGGCGGTGGGCACAATCACCGCATTGGGCTGTTTGACGCGTTTTTGCTCAAAGAAAACCACATCATGGCAAGCGGCAGCATTGGGCAAGCAGTGGCAAATGCTCGTCGTATCGCCAATTTGCCCGTGGAGGTTGAGGTTGAAAATTTCAGCGAGCTTGAAGAAGCCATTGCCGCACGCGCTGATATCATCATGTTGGACAATTTTTCATTGGCAGACACGCGCACCGCGGTGGCACGGGTGGCAGCATTGGGCAAGCCGTGCAAGCTTGAAGCTTCAGGCGATATCAGCGCCGACAACCTGCGCGAGGTTGCCTTGACGGGTGTGGATTATATTTCTTTGGGCGCATTGACCAAACACATTCGCGCGGTGGATTTATCCATGCGCTTTGTCAAAGCTGACGTGATAAACTTATCTTGATAAGTACAGACATCTTGATAAGTACAGACACCGCGCAAAATGTGTAGCACAAAAAGACAACAAGGCAAAATGATGAGCACAGCAACAGACCAAACGCATTATTTGCTGATTGGCGTGGGCGCAATAGGCTTACCCTTGGCAAATCGTTTGGCAGCCAATGGCTACCGCGTGACCGCTGTTAGCCGCACACCCAAAGCCGACTTGGCAACAAGCGTTACCCATCTTTGCACTGATGCGCGCACGTTGCGTGCAGCAGAATTGGGGCAAGCGCGTGCCACCATCAGCCATGTGGTCATTATCGTCACACCAACGGGCACGGGTGAGCAGGCGTATCGTGACAGCTATTTGGCGATAGCGCAAGCGGTGGTACGGCTAGGCGCGGATTTGCCCAATTTGCAGCGCGTGGTGTATGTGTCATCAACGGGCGTGTATGGACAGCATGCAGGCGAGCGTATCGACATCAACACGCCGATTGCACCGCCAACGTCAGCGACCCATCGCGTGTTGTTACAAACCGAGCAGACTTTGCAGGCCGCGTTTGGTGCGCGTTGCACCATCGTGCGCGCCAGCGGTATCTATGGGCGCAAGCGTCGCCGCTTGCTTGCGATGGCGCGTGATGTCGCCACGGGCGCGCGTCCTGCCCCGACAAACAACTGGAGCAACCGCATCATGGACAGCGACTTGGTCAATGCGTTGTACCATATCGTTACCGCGGCCGCGCCATTACCTGTGTACTTGGCGACGGACAGCCACCCCGTCGCCTTGCACGCGGTGTTGGCATTGATTGCCGCGCACATGGGGCTAAAGACGGCAAATTTTGCCACCGACAGCACGCCGACCACAGGCAAGCGTCTGTACGGCAACTTGCCTGCCGATTGGCTAACCTATCCCAACTACCAAACAGGCTACCGCGATATATTAGCCGATGACACACGCGACCAAGCCTAACGACCTATGCCAACGTTGTTACCGCTTCATCGCTTGCGCCATCCCAACGTCATGACCGACGCAGAACGCCATGCCTTGCCCGACCCGTGCCGACCCATTGACGCGCCCAGCGATATGGTCAATCTTGCGTGGCAAGACTGGCTACAGCAGGCGCTTATCGGCGCACCGACTTGGCAGATGGCAGACTTTGACGCGTGGGACAATACAACAGCAAGCACAGCCACATCCGCCAATTTGGCTGATGGTGATTTACCGTATGACAGTCTAGCCGATATGCTGCATGAGCAACGCGCTTTGACACAAGCCGCCGCTGACCCGTACGCGTGGCGGTTGCCGTTGGCGTGGCTACCGTCGATGGTGCAGCGTTTTGCCCAAGCCTTATTTGATGAATTATGGCAGACGCAGCCTGATTTGGCACTGTGGGCGCAAGTCGATAGTCAAGACCATTCATTGCCTGATAGCATGACGTGGCGGTTATTGGTTGCCAAACACCGCCATGCGGTCATGCTGTGCGTGTGGGCGTTGTGTCAATGCCGCGTGCGCCAAAGCGTCAATCCACGCGCGACCTTACAAGCACTGGCAGACGCGCTAAGCGCATTTGCCATAAGCCATCGGCACGCGCTGGCAGCCCATAGCCGCGAGCGTGATTGGCAGGTTTTGCCCAGTCATGTTGAGCTTGCGCTATCGGCTATCGGTGTGCGTATGACCAAGGCGACAGCAGACCAAAATGTCGGTTGCCGCCGCAGCGCGATTGCCGCGCATAGCCCATTAACGTTTTAGCCTGTCAGCATTTCGCCTTTTAATCACGGCTAAACCATAGTAACCATGATAAAAAATGAACCATTGCAAAAAAAGGAACTACCCATGACCCAAGCCCAAACCAACCAAACCGCCACCACTTTTAGCCCACAAGCGTTTATTGAAGCCGCGTTGCAAAATGGCGTGCTAAAATTTGGCGAATTTACCCTCAAATCTGGCCGCGTAAGCCCGTATTTTTTTAACGCAGGGCTGCTTGCGACAGGTGAGCTACTGAGCCTACTGGCAGCAGGCTATGCCGATAAGCTCAAACACCATGCCGATACACAAAACTTGACGATTTTTGGCGCGGCGTACAAGGGCATACCGTTGGTTGCCGCCACCGCGCAGACGCTATGGCAAGCGCACGCCATCAACGCCGATTGGGGCTATAACCGCAAAGAAGCCAAAGACCACGGTGAGGGCGGCACACTCGTGGGCGCAAGCTTACAGGGGCGTGCCGTGTGGGTGCTTGATGATGTCATGACGGCAGGCACGGCCATGCGTGAGGTCATGACGTTGTTGGACAATGCAGGCGCGCGTGTTGCTGGGATTATCGTCGCGCTTGACCGCCAAGAAAAAGGCCAGGGCGAACACTCTGCCATGCAAGAGCTTGCCGAAGCGTTTGGCGTGCCTGTGTTGGCGCTGGTCAGCATGGCAGATATCGCTTCGTATGTTGAAGCGCACGGCACACCCGAACAGCTTGCCAACATGCAGACCTATCGCCAGCAATACGGTGTGTAATATTTTAGCTTAATGTAAATTTTATTTAAAAAAGAGAGTAAACCATGAGCCAACGCCAATTTTTGTTTGTCATGGATGATATCGCCACGGTAAATTATGCCAAAGATACCACCCTTGCCATGTTGTGGGCGGCGCAAGCACGCGGTCACGCGCTGCACTATTGCCAAATCCATGATCTATGGCTGGCAAACGGACAGCTTAACATCGACAGCCAAGCCCTGACGGTGGCGCAAGACCCTGCCAATTTTTATCAGTTGGGCGAAAAAACCACCCACGCGGCGACGGATTTTGACGTGATTGTCATGCGCAAAGACCCGCCGTTTGATATGCGCTTTTTGTACGCGTTGTATTTGTTGGAATATGCCCAACGCGCAGGCGTGTTGGTTGCCAATGACCCACGCAGCGTGCGCGATTGTAACGAAAAACTGTTTGCCACCCAATTTAGCGATTTGATGACCCCGACCATCGTCAGCGCACAGCAAGCGCATATCCGCGCGTTCATCCACGAACACGGCGATGTCATCGTCAAGCCGCTAGATGGCATGGGCGGCATGGGGATTTTTCGCTTGCAAGCCGATAGCCCAAACATCGGCTCGACACTTGAGCTTTTAACCCAGCTGGAAACCCTGCCCATCATGGCGCAAAAGTATATACCTGCCATCCGTGAGGGCGACAAGCGCGTGCTGATTGTTGGCGGCAAGCCCGTGCCGTATTGCTTGGCGCGTATTCCTAGCCAAGGCGAAACGCGCGGCAACTTGGCAGCAGGTGGGCGCGGTGTTGCCATGCCACTGTCAGCGCGTGAGCGCGAGCTTGCCGAAGCCGTCGCGCCTGTGTTGATGGATAAAGGCTTGTGGTTTGTCGGGCTGGATGTGATTGGTGGTTATATCACCGAAATCAACGTGACCAGCCCAACGTGCGTGCGCGAAATTGACAAACAATGCGGCACGCACATTGCCGATGATTTTATGGCGTTTCTTGAGCAGCAGCTGGCGCAGCGTTAATGGGTCACCTTCACCAACGCGCTGACTTTTTGGTAACCTTTGGGCAGTGCTGTGCCGCGTTGGGCGCGTTTGCCTGTGTGGTTGGCAAGATCAGCAGGCTTGAGCGTCAAGGTGCGTTTGCCAGCGGTAACTTGTACGCTGTCAGACGCGCCAAAGGTTGTCATGGCAGCGATGGTTTCATCGGCTTTTAGATCCATCAGCTTGTTACCTTTGCCGCGCTTCATCGTGGGCAAATCTGCCAGCGCATAGCACAGCACATGACCTGCCGTGCTGGCAACGGCAACTTGCGTGTCATCTGTGTCGATGAGGTGCGCCTGTGGTGTCTCGTTGTCGCCTACGGTAATAAGCTGTTTGCCGGCTTTTTGGTTGGTGTCAAGGTTGCCAAGTTCGGTGATAAAGCCATAACCTTGCGTGCCTGCCACCAGCAGCGTTTGTTCATCTTGTCCCATCAAGGCGTGCACAATGCTTGCCCCCGTCGGTAGTTTTAGCAAACTGGTCAAAGGCTCGCCCTGTCCACGTGCTGAAGGCAGGCTGTGCGCGTCTAGCCGATAGCTGCGCCCTGTGCTGTCAAGCAAATACACCTTGTCATTGGTTTTGCCCTGTGCGTGGGTCAGGTAGCTGTCGCCTGCGCGGTAGTTCATGCTGGCAGGGGTGATGTCGTGGCCTTTTGCCGCGCGTATCCAGCCTGCTTGCGACACAATCACGGTAACAGGCTCGCTGGGCGCTAAATCGCTGTCTTTGAGCGCGACCGCCTCACCGCGCTCAACCAGCGGTGACAAGCGTTTGTCGCCATGCGCTTTCATGTCGGCGGTCAGCTCGTCAATCAACAAGCCTGTTAGGCTGTCGGCGTCATTTAGGTAACCTTCAATTTGTTGCTGCTCGCGCATCAGTTCGTCTTGTTCGCGTTTAAGCTCAAGCTCTTCAAGCTGGGCAAGTTGGCGCAAACGAATGTCCAAAATCGCCTGCGCTTGGCGTTCGCTTAAATCATAACGCCGCATCAGCTCGGCTTTGGCATCATCGGCTTCACGAATCAGCGCGATGATGTCATCTAAATGCACATACGCGATGAGCAAGCCTGCCAAAATATGCAGCCGTTCGGTGATTTTATCCAGCCGATAGCGCAAACGGCGCGTTACCGTGTGGCGGCGCACCAAAAGCCATTCGGTCAAAATCTCGCGCAGCCCCATGACTTGTGGCTTACCGCTGCTGCCGATGATGTTGAGATTGACGCGGTAGCTGGCTTGCAAGTCAGTGCTGGCAAACAAATGCCCCATCAACGCCTCGATATCCACGCGGCTTGAGCGCAGCTCGATGACGATACGGCAGGGGTTTTGGTGGTCAGATTCGTCGCGGATATCGGTGACCCATGGCAGCTTTTTTTGTCCGATTTGTTGGGCGATTTGCTCGATGACCTTGTTGCCTGAGACTTGATACGGCAACGCGTCGATGATGACCAGATTTTTTTCGTGTTCATCCACATGGTACACTGCGCGCATTTTGTAGCTGCCGCGCCCCGTTTGGTACAGAGTAAGCAGCTCGGCAGGTGGTGTGATGATTTCGGCGCGTGTCGGCAAATCGGGCGCAGGGATATATTTAGCCAGTTGTTTATCTGTCAGGTTTGGGTTTTTGAGCAGCGCGATACAGCCTTTGACCACCTCGGTCAGATTGTGCGGCGGAATGTCTGTGGCCATACCCACCGCGATGCCCGTTGTGCCATTGAGCAAAATATTGGGCAACCGCGCAGGCAGGGTGGTGGGCTCTTGTAGCGTGCCGTCAAAGTTGTCTTGCCAATCCACCGTGCCTTGCCCAAGCTCTTGTAGCAGCGTGTTGGCATAGTTTGACAGCTTTGCCTCGGTGTAGCGCATGGCGGCAAAGGACTTGGGATCATCGGGCGAACCAAAATTGCCTTGCCCACTAATCAGCGGATAACGGTAGCTAAACGGCTGGCTCATCAGCACCATCGCTTCATAACACGCGCTGTCGCCATGCGGATGGTATTTACCAATGACATCACCAATGGTGCGCGCGGATTTTTTGGGTTTGGCGGTGTTCTTAAGCCCCAATTCGCTCATTGCATAGATGATGCGCCGCTGCACAGGTTTTAGCCCATCAGCGATATGCGGCAAGGCGCGATCCATGATGACGTACATGGCATAGTTTAAATACGCCTGCTCGCTAAATTCCGCCACCGAGCGTGTGAGGCTTGGGTCGTGATTTGGCAGGGTTTTGGGGGCAGTGTTGTTAGCAGTCGCAAGTTCGGTCATGGGTTTTTATCCTATATTTAATGGCATTATGATAAGGCAAGGCGTGATAAACGCAAGCTAAAAACGCGCCATCCGGATTTTGTGCGACAACGCCTGTCGTTTGGTAAAACTCAACCAAAGTTTTGCCTTAGATTTTAGCCGCGCAAAACCCGATAATCTGCTTGAGAAATGGCGCAAAGTTTAGTAAGGTAATGCCGTTATCCAAATCTAAACTCAGCTTAGCCGCGCGCCACGGTGACAAGGAAGTGATGGCAGCAAACGGGCGCAAAAGTCGAGGTTGGGTTGGCGGTTTTGTGGCGGACAGGCATGTACTGACCAGCCGCCGCAAAAATACCACCCACGTTTGGCAAGTTTTTTAGTAAGATATTTTAAAATTAAATAAATTTATTTTAAAATAATTCGCGATAAACTTGGCAAATCTCAACCACCGATTTTAGGCTCAGCCAAGTGTAAATTTAATCAACCAACATTAGCCCATGCTAATCATGCTTATAATGCAGCAAGGAATTTGCAATGATCAACCAAACCACCACCAACGATAAGACCGACGACACCAACGCGCTTGCCGCGCCACGCCTTGCCAGCCAGCACGAAAAGCCGTGGCTCAAAACCTACCGCGACCACGGCATGAGCGCCGACTTTACCCCACCTGCCAACGATGTCACCTTGATGAACGTGTTTGAAGACGCGTTTGAACGGTTTGGCAACAAGCAAGCCTATGTCTGTATGGGCAGCGCGATCACGTTTCGTCAGTTAGACATCTATAGCCGCCAAGTTGCCGCGTATTTGCAAGGATTGGGTCTAAAAAAAGGCGCGCGCGTTGCTGTGATGATGCCCAATATTTTGCAATATCCTGTGTGTATGATGGGGATTTTGCGGGCAGGCTACACACTGGTAAACGTCAATCCGCTGTACACCGCGCATGAGCTTGAGCACCAGTTACAAGACGCGGATGTTGAGGTGATGTTTATCCTTGAAAACTTTGCCCACACCTATGAACAAATCGGCAAGCCACTTGTGCCGCATGTGGTGGTTTGCCACATGGGCGATTTGATGAGCCCAATCAAAGGCTTTATCGTCAATGCTGCCGTGCGCTATATCAAAAAAATGGTACCAAAATGGCGCATTGCAGGCGCGATATCGTTTAAAAAAGTGCTTGATGCGTCTGCCACCCATTATCACCGCCCCGATGATTTGACGGGCGAGGATATCGCGGTGTTGCAGTACACAGGCGGCACGACAGGCGTTGCCAAAGGCGCGATGCTGACCCACCACAATTTGGTGTCCAACACCTATCAGGCGTTGGCGTTTGTGCGCCAGATGTTTGCCGAGGATGACAACGAAGGCTATGCCTTGATTGCCTTGCCGCTGTATCATATCTTTTCGTTTACCGCGTGCGCTTTGATTTCCATGAAGCAGGGACTGACGGGGCTATTGATTCCTAACCCACGTGATTTAGACGGTTTTGTCAAAGAGTTGGACAAGTACAAGCCACGGTTTTTCCCTGCCATCAACACGCTATTTAATGGCTTAGCGCACCACGAAGGCTTTCGCAAGATGAACCATGACTACATCGAGCTGTCGCTAAGCGGCGGTATGTCGGTGATGTCATCAACCGCAGCAGAATGGAAAAAAGTCACGGGCACCGACATCGTGGAGGGCTATGGCTTATCAGAGACTTCACCAATTGCGACCTTAAATATGCTTGATACAGGCTTTACGGGCAAAATCGGCGTGCCATTTCCAGGTACCGATATCAAGCTGATTGACGATGACGGCAACGAAGTGGCGTTGGGCGAGCGCGGTGAAATTGCCATCAAAGGCCCACAGGTGATGAAAGGCTATTGGAAACGCCCCGAAGCCACGCGCGAATCCATGACCGATGACGGGTTTTTTAAATCAGGTGATATCGGCATCATGGATGAACAAGGCTTAATCAAAATCGTGGATCGCAAAAAAGACATGATTTTGGTGTCAGGCTTTAACGTGTATCCCAACGAAGTTGAAGACGTACTTGCCTCACACCCCAAAGTTTTAGAAGTTGGCGTGATTGGTGTGCCAAGTGACAAAAGCGGTGAAATACCAAAAGCCTATATCGTGCGCAAAGACCCAAGCCTAACTGAAAAAGAAATCCTTGATTACGCGCGCAAAGAATTGACAGGCTACAAACGCCCACGTGCCGTGCAATTTGTCGATGAGCTGCCCAAGTCCAACGTTGGCAAAATCCTGCGTAAAGAAATCCGTAAAATGGAAGAAGCGCAAAACGCCAAAAAATAAAACCCAGCTATCAATCAACAATACAACGGCAATCTGCAAGATAGGTTGCCGTTTTTTGTGGATAGCTCATTGCGCGCTGTAAAAACCTTGCCAAAATCCGCCCAAACGGGTAGCATAAAACCTAATTTTTGCCATGTGACAAACAACCACAACCAAAAAAAGGGTATCCCATGCGCATCGACCAACGTCAAGCCAACCAGCTACGCCCCATCAGCATCACCCGTCATTACACCAAACACGCCGAAGGCTCGGTTTTGGTTTGCTTTGGCGATACCAAAGTGCTGTGCACCGCCAGTGTTGAAACCCAAGTGCCGCGCTGGCTTAAAGGCACAGGCAAAGGCTGGATTACCGCTGAATACGGCATGTTGCCACGCGCGACCCACGACCGCAGCAACCGCGAAGCAGTGAGCGGCAAACAATCAGGGCGCACACAAGAAATCCAACGGCTGATAGGGCGTAGTCTACGCGCGATGGTGGACTTAGAAAAATTGGGCGAAGTTAGCATTCACGTTGATTGCGACGTGTTGCAAGCCGATGGCGGCACACGCACGGCAAGCATCACGGGCGCGGCCGTTGCGGTTGTTGATGCGTTGGAGTTTTTACAGCGCAACAAAAAGCTTAAAACTGACCCATTGCGCGGTCTGGTGGCAGCGGTATCGGTGGGGCTACGCGATGGTGAGGTACTGCTTGACCTCAACTACCACGAGGATTCAGGCTGTGACACGGATTTAAACGTGGTCATGACCCAGCAAGGCGAATTTATTGAGATTCAAGGTACAGCAGAAGCCAGGCCCTTCACCCGTGCACAAGTCGATGCCATGCTGGCAGTGGCAGAGCAGGGCATTGGCGAGCTACTCAAGCACCAACAGACCGCATTGGGCTGGTAGCGGTGCTCACCGTACTGGACGATGGCGTCAAAATCGGCTTGCAGCCTGTGGCTGGCGGCAAGCCTGCTTGGTATCGGTTTGGCTATCAGTGGACATGGCTTGGCATGGCGTTGCTATTAGCAGCAATCGGCGCAGCCAATGCATTGGGCTGGCTGACAGGTGCGCAGACAGGCATTGCCATCATCGTGGTGGTTATTGCCTCAGCGGTGGTAAATTGGCTGGGTAGGCGCAGTCAAGCAGGGATCACTGACCCGCCCATTCAATTATCGGGTGGTTATTTGCACGTGCGCAAAGCAACACTGACCCACACCGATGCCACAGGCAAAATCACACCTATCACGCTTGACAACACCAACCATCTACAGATTGACGGTGATACGTTGCAGATTTGCCATGCCGATGGCACACCGCGTTGTCGGGTAATGGGTTTCACCACGCCCCAGCACCTTCACATTGCTCATGCCGTGCTACAAGGCAAATCCATCCAAACCAACGCCAAATCCGTGCGCCTCAATACCAAATAAATTTATTCTTAAAAAAAATTTTGACTAAATTGCACAACTTAATAATAATCATTATTAACTATCATGCTAGATTGGCGTAAGACAATTGGCTTATCATTTTATTGATACCGTTAATCACGTAACCACCATTAGGATAAAATTAGGATCGACCATGAAAATAGGGAATATATACCGTTTTGCACCCGTATTGGCAGCTGCCCTCGCGCTAAGTGCGTGCAACCAAAGCCAACAAGCCGCCAACTCTGCAGATGGCGCAGCAAACACTGCCGTGGCTGCCCATCAAGACGCGCGCGAAGACATCATGCACGATTGGGGTGCAGCAAGCAAAGAAATGAACGCCATGCTCAAAGATCCCTCGAGTTTTAATGCCGATAATTTTCGCGCAGCTGCCAAAAAACTCGACCAAGACGCTTGGGTACATTTTCCTGCAGGCAGTGAAGGCGGTGACGCTAAACCCGAGATTTGGCAAAACCCCACCGCGTGGCAACAAGAAATTGACAAATATAAGCAAGCCGTTGCCGCGCTCAACACCGCTGCCCAAACTGCCACCAGCCCTGCCAACGTACAAGCGCAGTTTGATAACGTCAGCGCCAGCTGCAAAAGCTGTCACCAGCAGTTTCGCGAAAAATAACCCAAACAATCAGCGCGCGTTATGGCTGCATTAGCCGCAGATAAGCAAAATTTTGCGCGATATCAAACGCCGTCAAAGGATACGGGCGCAGCGCGCCCAAGTGGTCGAGCAACTGCCGCGCGTCGGTTGATAGGCGGCTGCCTGTACCGAGCGTGTCGGGCGTTCGCCACTGGGCAAAAAAAGCCAACGCTTGCCGATATACGCGACAGTCAAATGCGGTATCGGGTGCACCGTGGCGCGGCGCGTTTAGGTTGTCTTTAGACACGCGAAAGCGTTTACCAACTGCCAGCGTAAACAGGCACTCCAACGCTTGTGGCGCGACTTCCACCTGCTCAAACTCACGCTGCTGCGCTGCGTTGCGACCATCGGGAGCGTACCAGTAGCCAAAATCACCTAACCTGCGACGACGCTGACCTGCAATGCACCAATGGCTGATTTCATGCAAGCAGCTGGCAAAAAAACCGTGCGCAAACACGATTTGAGCAGGTTGCTGAGCGGTTTTGGCGTAATATTGTGGCTCGTCAGTGCCGCGCACCAACAGGGTATGCCGATGGGCAAACCAACGCGCAAATGCCGCCATCAACCATTCTACTTGTATAAATTCCACCGCACACCAGCGCAAATCAGCCAAGCATTGTTTGGCTATCGCTTGACCTGTGACCACCGACACACGCGTGGGCGTATCATGCGCGGATGACACCGCAACCCATACCGACACCCACGGCATGGCGACAAACGGAAAAATGGCTGTTTTGGTTTGAGACGTGATACCGCCCATTGGATTTTACCCCAAAAAGCCTTATTATAACCCATAATTATCCGCTACATTGACTTGCTACGCCAGCAGTCGCAAAAGGTTGCCAGCCGCTTGTGACCCGACTAAAATTTCACCAATAATAACCATCCATCATCCGTTGTTGTGCTTGACCGTTTTAGCCAGTATTTAGCCAGTATCCAAACCATTCTTATCTTTAGTTACCAACCCACATCTAAGTCACTAACCAACGAGGTGTTATTATGCATATCCATTCCCCAACCGCCGCCGTATCTGCCAACGCATCGGGCGCGACCACCGACACGCCCAACACCGCACTGGCCAAGTACTTGGATTTGAACAAATGGGCAAACAATGACCAAGCTGAATATCACTGGCAAGGCACGTTGTCGCTTGACCAGTTGCCACGCATTGCCGCGCTGCCCGACAACACGCCTGCACCAACGGCGGAAGCACCGTCGCAGGTTGCGGTCAATCTGAGCATCCGCCAAGCAGGTGCGCTATTGCTGTGGTCACTGCACACCGATGGCACGCTGTGGCAAACCTGTCAGCGTTGTCTTGAGCCTGTTGCCGTGCCATTGACAATCGACAGCGAATTTGCCTTGTTGCACGATGAGTCGCAAGCTGCGTTGGTCAGTGAAGACACCGAGACGATTTTGCTGGATGAAATCACCGACGATGCTAAGCTTAATTTGTTGGCGATGATTGAAGATGAGCTGCTGGTCGCGCTGCCGCTTGCGCCCAAACACGCGCATTGCCACATGGCGGTCACCCAAGCAGGCGAGCTGCCTGAAGCTGCGGTGCAACAGGATAACCCGTTTGCTGTGTTAGCCGCGCTTAAAAACTAAGCCGTTATTTTTGACCGTTATTTTTGCGTAATAGCATAAAAAAATGGACAAATGATTTACTCAGCGTCAAAAAACGCGTATAATTGGGCGTTTAAAAATTTATTGCGCCTTGTGCGCCCCTAACGCCCGATTTGCTAGGAGTTTGTCATGGCAGTTCAACAAAACCGTAAAAGCCGTTCACGCCGCGATATGCGCCGTTCACATGACCGCATCACCATCCACGCGGTGTCAATCGATCCAACCACCGGTGAAAAACACTTGCGCCACCACGCAACCAAAGACGGTTTTTACCGTGGTCGTCAGTTGTTCAAAGCGCCTGTGGTGGAAGTGGAATAATCCACCCTCCCATCGCTGCCGCTTGGTTGCTGGCCTGTGACTAAAAAGCCGATGATTGTCGGCTTTTTTACTGGCTAAAATTTAGCCCTGTAATTTAGCCCTGTCGGCTAAGTGGCTGTTTAGCCCATGTAGGCCATTTACCTTAACATAGGGTTTTGCTACCAACGCGCTATGTTAAAATCGGCAAAACTCTGCTAAGTTAATGGGTAAGCATGGATGGTTGAATTTTAGTGTTCATCCTTTAATGCTTATAGTGCTTGATTTTTTTTAGTGCTTCATTCTTTTGTCCTTAACCAGTCATCACACTGCCACCATGCCCACACCTGCTACCAATTCTGCTGTTGCCACCTCACCAGCCGCCGCTAGATCAACCAATGTGCCAAACTATGCCGTGATTTTTCCAGGGCAAGGCTCACAGCGTGTGGGAATGTTGGCGGATTGGGCCGCGGTGTATCCTCAAGTTCGTGCGACGTTTGAACAAGCCAGTGATGCGCTGGGCTTGGATGTGTGGGCGTTGTGTCAAGGGACATGGCAAGATGCGGCAGGGCAGGGGCTGGATGCAACCGCTTATACCCAACCTGCGCTTTTGACGGCAAGCATGGCGATTTGGCGGGTACTTGATAGCCAGATTTGGCAACACGCGCCCGAACGCCGACCGCAGTATGTGGCAGGGCATTCGTTGGGTGAGTACAGCGCGTTGTGTGCAGCTGGGGTGCTGGATTTTGCCGAGGCGGTGCGTTTGGTGCACCAACGTGGGCAACTGATGCAGCACGCCATGCAGCGGCCGTCTGTCGGTGAATCAACACAGGCAGGTGCGATGTTGGCAGTGCTAGGTGTTGAGGATTTTATCGTTGCTGCATTGTGCCAAAGCGTGCAAACTGACACGCCACATGCGGTTGTTACACCAGCCAATTATAATGCCCCTGGGCAAGTGGTGGTGGCAGGTAATAGCTTAGGTGTGAACGCAGTGCGCGCGCGACTTGGCGAGATTGGCGCAAAAGGTGTACCACTTAAGGTTAGTGTGCCATCGCATTGCCCACTGATGCAGCCTGCGGCAGATGAGTTGGCAGCATTGATTGATGACATCGCGTTGCAGCCGCCGCAAATTGCTGTGGTACAAAACCGCCACGCGCGTATTGAGCCTGATCTTGTGGCGATCAAACAAGCTTTGGTTGAGCAGCTGTCTTGCCCTGTGCTGTGGGCAAGTACCCAAACCTATCTTGCGCAAGCAGGCGTGACCTTACAAATTGAATGCGGCAGCGGCAACGTTTTGACCAATTTGGCCAAACGCCAAACCCCAAGCATACCGACGCTTGCCACCGACCCTGTCAGCAAACTTGACGCGGTGCAAACGGCATTGGATGAGTTACTAAACGCATGATGGCGGGTTTAGCCATATTCCGCCATTTACTTGAGCCAAGACTTTACCCAATATTTTTACCTAAAAAAAGGAATCCAGCATGGCACGGCAAATCGCATTGGTGACGGGCGCAAGCCGCGGTATCGGCAAAGCCATCGCCCAACAACTGGCCGATGAGGGCTATTTTGTCATCGGTACGGCAACCAGCGAGATGGGCGCGGCGGTGATTGCCGACTATTTGCGCCCAACAGGTGGGCTTGGGCGCGTGCTCTTGGTTGAAAATGCCGAGCAAATTGAGGCGTTATTCACCGAGATTGAAAGCACCTATGGCTGCGTGCAGGTGCTGGTCAATAACGCAGGCATCACCCACGATACCTTGTTGGCGCGCATGGAAGAAGCGGCGTGGGATCATGTCATTGAGGTGGATTTGACATCGGTGTATCGCATGACCAAACGCGCCTTGCGTGGCATGATGAAAGCACGCTATGGCCGCGTCATCAACATCACCTCAGTGGTTGCCAGCATGGGCAATGCAGGGCAAACCAACTACGCTGCCGCCAAAGCAGGTGTTGAGGGCATGACCCGCGCCCTTGCCCGTGAAATCGGCTCACGTCAAGTCACCGTAAACTGCGTTGCCCCAGGCTTGATAGAGACCGAAATGACCGAAAGCTTGGATGAGCGTTTGCTAAACTCCATGCTAGATGCCGTGCCGCTCGGGCGATTGGGCGCGCCTGAAGACGTGGCTGCGGCAGTCAGCTTCTTGGCCAGCCGCAATGCCAGCTACATCACAGGCGCGGTGTTGGCGGTCAATGGCGGCATGTATATGTAACCCACACATATATTGCCCAAGTCGCTGTTAGTGAACGCAGCGGTATGCCGTTTGCAGCGATAATTGGCGCGTAAATGGTTGAAACCGCACGACAGCCAACATATAATGCCTAAACCACGGGCAAACCGCCAGCATCTCGGCGCGTTGCCCCATGTTTTGCAATGAGAGCCCGCCATGCCGCATCGCCTTATTGCGCCAAGCCATTGCCCACAAGGGCTTATCAGTTTGTAACAGTTCGCTATAAAAGGATACGATAGGAGCGTAGCATGAGCAATAGCCAACAAGTGGAACAAAAAGTCAAAGCCGCCGTCGCCGAGCAGTTGGGCGTAAACGCGGATGACATCAAAAACGACGCGTCTTTTATGGAAGATTTGGGCGCAGATTCGCTAGATTTGGTTGAATTGGTGATGTCATTTGAAAATGAATTTGGCATTACCATCCCTGAAGAAGACAGCAACCAACTGACCACCGTGCAAAGCGCGATTGACTATGTCAGCAGCAAGGTTGATGCTTAATTCACCAAGTGTTTAACCAAACAAAAAGCCTCAATATCATCTTGAGGCTTTTTTTGTGGTGTCTTGTTAGGCATGCGGTGCTTAGCGTTGGGTGTCAAACGCCGTTTCAGGCATTTGCCAAAATACGGGCAGTACCACCACCGCAACCACGGCAATCATCAACGCAGGCACTAATGCCCAGTGGGTTTGGTCAAGCCAATACTGCGCAAGCCACGGTGTCAAACCACCAAAAATCGCTGTTGCCATTGTCGTGCCCAATGCCAAACCACTCAGTCGCCCTTCTGTGGTAAACTGCTCCGCCGTTGCCGACGCGCCCACCGCACTCACCCCACCTGCCAGACACGCCAACAACACCGCACCAATCAAGGCTTGCGTGGTCGTGCCGCTTGCCATCCAGTCAAACAACAACGCAGGCAACAGCACACAGCACAACGCCAAACCAATCAGCACAGGTCGCCGTCCGACTTTATCCGTCAAACCACCCACCAACGGCGTGATGACAATCACTGCCACTGCTGCGATGGTCGAAAGCGACAGTGCCAGTTTTTCGCTGTGGTTGCCCGTGTCTTGCAAAAAAATCGGCACATAGCTGATGCCGACATAATAAGTAATCGACCCCAACGCGGAGATCATAAAGCTACGAAAAATCCCGACTTTGTGCTCACGTATGGTCTGCAACAGCGGCGATTTTGCCAATGCTTGCGCGCGCTGTTTTTGGATAAATTCGGGCGACTCTTGCATGGTTGAGCGCGCTATCCACACCACCAACGCAAGCACGCCACCGATGATAAACGGAATCCGCCAACCCCATGCTGTTAGCTGCGCCTCACTCAGCCATGCCACCGTTGCCCCACAAACGGCCACCGCCAACAGCCCACCAACCTCACTTGCCGCCGACGCAAGCGAGGTAATAAAACCACGCCGCTCGCGCTTTGCGCCCTCAAGCAGATATGCCACCACGCCCGTGTACTCGGCACCCACGGCAAACGACATCACACAGCGCAGCGCAATCAACGCTACCCCTGCCGCCGTGCCAATCTGCGCCGCTGTTGGCAACAGCGCGGTGGCGAACATCGCCACGGTAATCAGCAGCATTGACAGCATCATCATGGTCTTGCGCCCAAATTTATCACCGATATGCCCAAATACCGCCGCACCCAATGGACGCATCAAATACGAAATTGCAAAACCACCCAGTGTCACGAGCAACGATTGTGGCGTGTCGCCAAAAAACACCCGACTTAGCACGCTGGCAAAGTACAAATACAACGTAAAATCATACCATTCAACAATCGTTGAAAGCGCTGCTACCGCCAATGAGGCTTTATCAACAGGCTGCGCGGTGTGGGGTAGGGAAGTGGCTGGGCTAGACATAGGCATTTTTTGCAAAGACTGATAGGCACAATGATTTTGCACCAAATTGTATCGCCAAGTTTGCCGCCAGCCTAGGCGGTTTTTGTAATACCCAAAAAAAGCGGCTTAACCCATGGTCAAGCCACTTTTGTGGCGGGCTATTTACGCGCAACTTTATTCGTACAATACCTCAACGATTTCGTATTCTACCTCACCGCTTGGGGTTTGGATACGCGCTTCATCGCCCTCAGACTTACCGATTAAACCGCGCGCAATCGGTGAGTTAATGGAGATTTTATTGGCTTTAAAATCCGCCTCATCGTCACCGACGATTTTATAGCGTTTTTGCTCCTCGGTGTCTAAGTTTTCGATAACCACCGTCACGCCAAATACCACGCGCCCTTCTTGCGGTAGTTTAAGTGGATCAATGACTTCTGCACCGCCCAGCTTGGCTTCGATATCACGAATCCGCGCCTCGCAAAAACCTTGTTGTTCACGGGCGGCATGGTACTCGGCATTTTCTTTTAAATCACCGTGTTCACGCGCCTCAGCAATCGCGGCGGTAATCCGCGGACGGTCGATAGTCTTTAGCTGCTTAAGCTCTTCTTCTAACGCGGCATGACCTTGCGGTGTCATCGGGTAACGCTGCATGGCAACTCCTTGGAGCAAATCAAAACGAAATAAAACGCGGCAAGTTTTTGCCAGATAAAAAAAATCATGCCAGACAGCATAGCCGCCTAGCATCATCGGTTAAATTTTGTGCGTATTTTAGACATCTATGCCTAAAACAGCAAACGCGTATTATACAAAAATAATTGCAAAAACACAAGCTTAATGTCACAAGGATTTAACACACCGCTTACTTGGCAAACGGTAAACGGCGTGTCAAAAATGACGGGTTCAGCCAACGCAAGACTTACTGGGAGTCTGCTGTTGTCCCTGCTGCCTCAGTGGTCGCTTGGGCGTGTAAATCTTGCAATTTGTACACATCAAACGGTAGCTGCACGCGATACGCCTTGCACACCGCGTCGGCGGCGTTGAGCGTGGTGACATTAAACACTTTGTGCTGCAATGCTGAGCGGCGAATGGAGAACGAATCTTCCAACGCCTGTTTGCCCTCGGTGGTATTGACAATCAAGGCAATCTCGCCATTTTTGATGGCATCAACGATATGCGGCCGACCTTCATTGACCTTGTTGATACGTGTGCATGGCAAGCCTGCATCCGCCAATACGTGTTGCGTGCCTGCGGTGGCAAGTAGCTTAAAGCCATAGTCCAGTAGCTGCTTGGCAACAGGAATGAGGTGGGCTTTGTCGCTGTCACGCACGGACAAGAACACTTGTTTGGTCTCGCCCTCAACGGGTAGGCCTGGTAAGCGTTCGTTGCTGGCAATCACCGCCTTGTAGTATGCCTCGCCAAAGGTTTTGCCCACGCCCATGACCTCCCCTGTGGATTTCATCTCTGGGCTTAAAATCGGGTCTACACCGGGGAATTTGGCAAATGGGAACACCGCCTCTTTGACGGCATAAAAACTTGGAATGACTTCATGGGTGAAGTTTTGCTCGGCAAGCGTTTTGCCTGCCATACAGCGCGCGGCAACTTGCGCCAATGAAGTACCAATACATTTGGAGACAAATGGCACGGTGCGGCTGGCGCGTGGATTGACTTCTAAGATATACACGGTGTCATCTTTGATGGCGTATTGCACGTTCATCAATCCGACCACGCCCAGCTCTTTTGCCATCGCCACGGTTTGCTCACGCATGATATCGCAAATTTCCGTGCTTAGCGAATACGGCGGCAATGAACACGCTGAGTCGCCCGAATGCACGCCTGCTTGCTCGATGTGCTGCATGATACCGCCAATCACCACATTGGTGCCATCGCTGACGCAATCGACATCCACCTCAATGGCATCATCCAAGAAACGGTCAAGCAGTACGGGGGCTTCGTTGGATGCTTGCACCGCTTCGCGCAGATAGCGGCGCAGCTCGGCTTCATTGTACACGATTTCCATCGCGCGGCCGCCAAGTACGTATGAGGGACGCACCACCAACGGATAACCAACTTGCGCGGCCTTGACAATCCCGTCCTCGGTACTGGTCGCCAACGCGTTTGGCGGCTGGTTAAAACCAAGTTGGTTAATCATGTGCTGGAAGCGTTCGCGGTCTTCAGCACGGTCGATTGCGTCGGGACTTGTGCCAATGATATGCACGCCAGCCGCTTCTAGGGCGCGAGCAAGTTTAAGCGGTGTTTGACCACCGTACTGCACAATCACGCCTTTAGGCTGTTCAACGCGGACGATTTCCAATACGTCCTCAAGCGTAATCGGCTCAAAATACAGGCGGTCAGAGGTATCATAATCGGTTGATACGGTTTCGGGGTTACAGTTTACCATGATGGTTTCGTACCCGTCGGCACGCATGGCAAGGGCGGCATGCACGCAGCAATAGTCAAACTCAATGCCTTGCCCGATACGGTTCGGGCCACCGCCGATGACCATGATTTTTTCGCGGTCGCTTGGGTTGGCCTCGCATTCATCATCGTAGGTTGAGTACAAGTACGCCGTTGAAGTGGCAAACTCTGCCGCGCAGGTATCAACGCGCTTATAAACAGGGTACACGCCCAAATCCCAACGTTTTTTGCGTAGCTGCTTTTGTGACACGCCCAGCAAGGTGGCAAGGCGTAAATCTGACAAACCTTTGCGTTTAAACTGGCGCAAGTTTGCCGCCGTCAAACCGCCAAAGCCTAATTCCTTCACTTGGCGCTCGGTGGCGACGATATCGGCGATTTGTACCAAAAACCAGCGGTCAATTTTGGTGTATTCAAACACTTGTTCAAGGCTTAAGCCTGCCCGAAACGCATCGGCAATATAAAAAATGCGCTCAGGTGTTGGGGTTTTGAGCTTAATTTTTAAGGTGTTTTCAATGCTGTCACGGTCTTGGCTCAAGTCTAACTGTTCATCAAATCCATTCACGCCGATCTCAAGCCCACGCAACGCTTTTTGCATAGATTCTTGGAAATTGCGCCCAATCGCCATCACCTCACCGACAGATTTCATTTGTGTGGAGAGGGTGCTGTCGGCTTGGGGAAATTTTTCAAAATTAAAGCGTGGCACTTTGGTGACCACATAATCAATGGCAGGCTCAAAGCTGGCAGGTGTTTTGCCACCTGTGATGTCGTTTTTAAGTTCATCAAGGGTGTAACCAACCGCCAGTTTTGCCGCGATTTTGGCAATCGGAAAACCTGTTGCTTTACTTGCCAATGCCGATGAGCGGCTGACGCGTGGGTTCATCTCAATGACCACCATGCGCCCTGTGTCTGGGTTAATGCCAAACTGGACGTTTGAGCCACCCGTCTCCACGCCAATCTCACGCAACACCGCAATCGAGGCGTTACGCATGATTTGGTATTCTTTGTCGGTCAAGGTTTGTGCAGGCGCAACGGTAATTGAGTCGCCTGTGTGCACACCCATCGGATCAAAGTTTTCAATCGAGCACACGATGATGCAGTTGTCGTTTTTGTCGCGCACAACCTCCATCTCGTACTCTTTCCAGCCAATTAAGCTTTCATCGATCAATAGCTGGTGAGTGGGCGATAAGTCAAATCCGCGTTCGCAAATTTCGATAAATTCTTCGCGGTTGTAGGCAATACCACCGCCTGAACCACCCATGGTAAACGACGGGCGGATGATACACGGAAAGCCGACTTTGGCTTGAATCTCAAACGCCTGTTCCATCGTTTCGGCGACCTCGGCGCGCGGACATTCTAGCCCGATTTTTTTCATCGCCTTGTCAAATAGGTCACGGTCTTCGGCTTTTTCAATCGCCGATTTGGTCGCGCCAATCAGCTCGCAGCCGTATTTTGCCAAAACGCCGTGTTTGTCAAGGTCAAGCGCACAGTTAAGGGCGGTTTGTCCGCCCATGGTTGGCAAAATCGCGTCGGGGCGTTCTTTGTCGATAATACGCTCAACGGTTTGCCATGTGATGGGCTCGATGTAGGTTGCGTCTGCCATGACGGGGTCGGTCATGATGGTTGCAGGGTTGGAATTGACCAAAATCACACGGTAGCCTTCTTCGCGTAAGGCTTTACAGGCTTGTGCGCCTGAGTAGTCGAATTCACAGGCCTGTCCGATGACGATTGGACCTGCCCCGATGATGAGAATGGATTGGATGTCGGTACGTTTTGGCATGGTTACACCCTTACTAAGACAGTATGAAATGCTTATAAATTAATCGATTGCATCAAACAAAGCGTTTTTTAGCGTGCTAAAATCTTTGTCCAAACTTGCCATGGTAATTGGCGAATTTGGCAAACGGCCAAATGAAAAATAGCAAAATGGTGGTTGTCCGTTTGTTTTGCGGTCTTGTGATAGATGGTTGAAGCAAAATTACCTGCTTTATCAGTGGTTTTAAACGCTTGTAAGTCGTCCAAAATTGCCTGCATTTGTGCCAAATCAATGCGTCTAACGCCGCGCATGACGTTATAGCCAGTCAATGGGGTCATGGCAAGTTTTACGTTATCATCACGCCATATTGCGCGCACCAAATGCTTGGCTTCCACCTGTTTGGGATGGTCCTTGTCATGATCAAACTTTGTCATGGTCACAATTGGCACGTTTCAATGGGTTCAAATCCACGGGTTCAAATCCACGTCAAAAGTATCTGGTAAAACAGTGATAAGTAGCCGGGCATTGGGCGAATTTATCACGCGGCTTGGTTTAACCCAACGTCACCTGCACCGCGCAAGTCTTTGATAATAATCTGACGCATCTTTTCCCTTTATTAACTTACCCTTTATTAATTTAGCAAAGCCACACGTGCCAAGTTACGCCTTGGCTTGCTCCATCAATGCCACAAACTTATCAAACAACCCATCGGCATCATGCGGCCCGGGGCTTGCCTCTGGATGACCTTGAAAGCTAAACGCAGGCTTATCCGTGCGCTCAATGCCTTGGTTTGAGCCATCAAACAACGAACGATGGGTGACTTTTAAATTGTCAGGCAAGGTTGCCTCATCCACCGCAAAGCCGTGGTTTTGTGACGTAATCATCACGCGTCCTGTGGCGATATCTTGCACAGGGTGGTTCGCACCGTGGTGACCAAACTTCATCTTGATGGTCTGCGCGCCACTTGCCAATGCTAGCAGCTGATGACCCAAGCAAATGCCAAACACAGGGATATCGGTTTCAAGCAGCGTACGGATGTTGTCGATAGCATAGGTACACGCAGCAGGGTCGCCAGGACCATTAGACAAGAACACACCATCGGGGTTTTGCGCCAACACATCGGCAATCGGTGTTTGTGCAGGCACCACGGTGACATGACAACCGCGATCTACCAACATGCGCAAGATATTGGTTTTGGTGCCAAAATCGTACGCTACCACGTGAAAACGTTTGGGAATTTGGGTCTCAAGTTGGGTAAAAAAGCCGCCTGTTGGGCTGTCAGTTTTGCCATAGTTGGCAATATTGGTGGGATTATCGGCAAGCTGCCACGTGCCTTGCGTCCACTCAAAACCGTGCTGATGGCAACATTCTTTTGCCAAATCCATTCCCGTCAAACCTGCAAAACCTTGCGCAAGCTCGATCGCTTTGGCTTTGTCGGTGTCGCTGATAGCCACACCGTCACTGGCAGTCATCAAACAACCGTGTTGCGCGCCGCGTTCACGTAGCACACGGGTCAGCCGCCGCGTGTCGATTTCAGCAATCGCTACCGTGTTATTGCGCTGCAAAAAGTCACTCAATGACTCGCTATTGCGAAAATTTGAGCTTAATAACGTGGCATCACGGATAATCAAACCTGCCGCCCACACGCGGTTGTCGCTACCTGATTCAATATCCTCGATATTGGTGCCTGTATTGCCGATATGTGGGTAGGTGAGCGTGACGATTTGCTTGGCGTAGCTTGGGTCAGTGAGAATTTCTTGGTAGCCTGTCATGGCGGTATTAAACACCACTTCGCCAACGCTGTGACCTGATGCACCAATGCTAACACCCTCAAAAATCGTACCGTCCGCCAATGCCAAAATCGCAGGCGTGGTCGGAGCAATCGCAGGATTTAAGGTGTCTAATACGGCTGTTTGGTTGGTTGAGTCTGCGCCCGTATCAGTGTACGGTTGGTTGCTATTATTTGTGTTATTCAAAATCGCCTCCGCCAGCATTCGCCCACAAAAAAGCGAGTCACCATGAAATGCCACAATAGCCGAATGGTAACGTCGTGACGCTGACCAAACAAAGGCTATGTGCTTTCATGCAAACTCGCTTAGCTATAGATTTTGGGTATTTTACCAAAACACACGCACAAATGGTAGTCATTGGCGGTGAGATTTTATCGGCAGCGGTTTTGTGCTAAGCTGATAGCCGTTGATGCCTGTGCGAAGACAATTTTTTATCACCAAAAAAACCGCGGAAAAAAATCACCATGCCAGCCCAAAACCCAACCAACCAACCTTTTAGCGATCAGCCACCCCTCACCGAGCAGCGCGTGTTAATCATCGGCGGTGGTAATGTGGGTTTATCGTTTGCCTTACTGCTTGCCCAGCGCGGTATTGCCAGCACCTTGCTTGAGCAAACGGTGTATCCAACTGCTAGCCCCGATGATGCCAGCACACGGCATTTATTTGACAGCCGCAACATCGCACTGTCACGGCGTACGGTACAGATTTACCAAACCATGGGGCTGTGGCAAAATCTTGCCGACCATGCCTGTCGCATTGACCAAGTCAGTATCAGCGAGCAGGGTGGTTTTGGCAAGGCATTGCTTGATAAAACCGCCGAAGGTGTCGAAAGTTTTGGACAAGTCATGGAAAACGCGTGGCTTGGTAAAAAACTGCTGCAAACCGCGCAGGCGCATCCGCTCATCAGCCTCATTGACGGCGCGACCGTCACGGCAATTGCCCAACATCGCGATAGCGTAACGGTGACGTTCACCCACAACGCCACCGATGACGCGGCTGGTGAGCAAACCTTAACCGCTGCGTTGTTGGTGGCGTGTGATGGGCAGCATTCAACCGCACGGCGTTTGCTAGAAATTGGCGAAACGCGCCACGATTATGGACAAATGGCGATTGTCGGCGTGGTCATCACGGATAAGCCGCATGAGCATAGCGCAATAGAACGCTTTACGCCGCATGGCTTGGTAGCCGCATTGCCTTTGCCCGATACGGGGGCGGCGTTGATAGGTGCGCCTAACTGTCGGCGGTCGGTGGTGTGGGTATGCCCTCGTGATGAGGCGCAGCGTTATTTGGACGATGACGCACATTTTTTGGCAACGTTGCAAGGTACGTTTGGTGCGCAGGCAGGTACGTTTGTGCAAGCAGGCAAACGTGGCGCGTATCCGCTGGTCAAGGTGCTGGCAAAACGCCAAGTACAGGGGCGTTGCGTGCTGATGGGCAATGCCGCGCATACCTTGCACCCTGTAGCAGGGCAGGGCTTTAATTTGTGTATGCGCGATGCGGACACGCTGGCGCAGATGTTGGCTCAACAAGCGTTACGCGGTGGCGATTTGGCGGACGCGCGCCTGTTGGCGGATTATGCCAAACACCGCCACGCTGACCAAAAACGTGTGGAACTGTTTTGTGATGCGGTGGTGCATGGCTTTACCCACCGCAATCCGTTGGTCAAATT
The DNA here is from genome assembly GCF_059264685.1 of Faucicola sp. SE7633. Lineage (NCBI taxonomy): Bacteria > Pseudomonadati > Pseudomonadota > Gammaproteobacteria > Moraxellales > Moraxellaceae > Faucicola > Faucicola sp. SE7633. The sequence goes on from NZ_JCADBW010000001.1 coordinate 45,909, forward strand.
GGCGCGCAATGTCGGTTTGGTCGCGTTTGAGCATGTGCCCAAGGTCAAGCCGTTGGTGGCAACGTTTGCGATGGGGTTAAAATCTTGATTTTAAAAAAAACCGTGTTGCATTGGCACGGTTTTTTATTGCAAAATACGGCAAAAATCTATGAAATGTACGCTGATTAGCCACACAAAAACGAACCTATGCAAGCCATCGAACGCATCAGCCTACGCACCACGCCACATGCCAAGCCATCATCGAGCAAGCCAGCATACCAAAAAAGGCAGCGCACGAACGCATGTCTTAGCCGATGGCGCAAGCACTTTGGGATTTTATTATCGATGCCAAAAATGCTAAACTGGCAAGCTATTATCAAACGTTTGGATTTTATCTAACTTCCATCCCTTTACGGTTGATTTTGCCAACCAACCAACTGATAAAATTAGAAAATTTAGCAGACAAACATGAAACCTAACACCCTTATCATCGGCGGTGGCATCGTCGGGACGACCTTGGCGTTATGGCTGAGCCAACGTCAGCACCGCGTGACCTTGATTGACGCACGCCCACAATTATCCGACAACAACTGGCAAGCGCGCTTAAGCCAGCGCGATCCACGGGTGTACGCGCTTAGCCTTGCCAGTATTGACTTACTGACCCAAATCGGCGCATGGCAACACATACAGCAAAGCGGACGCAAAGCCGACTACCAGCATATGCAGGTGTGGCAAGCCGATGGTGTGGGCGAGCTCAATTTTTCGCAAGCGGATATGGTGCAGACCGATGCACCAAACGCGAATCATCAATCGTCAAACAGCCGATTGGGCAGTATGGTTGAGCCATCCGTTATTGAATACGCGCTGGCGCAAATGATGGCACAGCCCAATGCGTATTTAACGACGATCACAGGGCAGCGCGTGACATCGCTTGACTGGCTGGGTGATGGCTATCGGGTTGGTTTAGCGGATGGGCGCACACTTGAGGGTGCTTTATTAGTCGGGGCAGATGGGCGTGGCTCGCCCGTGCGCCAAGCGGCAGGCATTGCGCTGGATACGCTTGACTATCACCAAACCGCGATTTGCTGTGCCATTCAGACCGAGCAGCCACACCACGCCACCGCACGGCAGGTGTTTTTGCCCACAGGACCGTTGGCGTTATTGCCACTGGCAGACGTGACCACGGCCGACCAAGCCCAGCCACAACATTGGCAATCAGTGGTGTGGACATTGCCGACCAACCGCGCGTTGGATTTGCTGACCTTGCCCGATGGTGAACTGGCGCAAGAGTTGGCGTTTGCCAGCGGTTATGTGCTGGGTGATATCCGCGCGCTAGAGTCGATCGCCAGTTTTCCGCTATCAGCACAACATACCAAAACTTATATCAAACCCAATCTTGTTTTGCTTGGTGATGCGGCGCACGGCGTGCATCCGTTGGCAGGACAGGGCTTGAATTTAGGCTTATTGGACGTGGCGGCATTAGCGAATTGTTTGCAGCAGGATTTTTTGCGCTCAGGTAAGCAGGCGTGGGCAGGTGAGCCAACCTTGCGCCGCTATGAGCGTTTGCGTTATGCCCACAATGCCATGATGATGCACAGTTTTTCGGGCTTAAATTGGCTGTTTGGCAGTCAGTTACCGCCGATTCAGCAATTACGCAATGAAGGCGTGCAGTTGGTCAGTAAGCTGACCCCGGCCATGCGTTTTTTTAGCCAACAAGCCAGTGGTTTAGCTTAATCATAACCATAACCATCTGCCATCAGCCGCGTTTTTGGCGGTATGGTAACATACCCAACAAAGACCCCTGCCAATATAGCAGGGGTCTTTGGTTAATGATGGATCAATCAGATTCAGAGGCTAGCAGCCATAGCTTAGCGTGCTACCACGTCTGGACCGTCAACCACGTATACTTCTACGCGGCGACCTTCTTGGGTGTTACCAGTTGCGCCAATGGTGTCAGCGGGTTTTTCCATCACCAATTGTGATTCTGGAATACCATTGTCCATCAAGAATTTTTTAACCGCTTCGGCACGGCGTTTGGCTAGGTCTTCGTTGTGTGCTGCGCTACCAGTGCTGTCAGTGTAGCCACTGATACCCAATTTTTTGCCTTGCTGAGCCGCGGCAACCAATGCTCCAACTTTTGATTGGGCTTGTGGTGAAATGTCGTCTTTATCTACCGCAAAGTAGAATTTCAACTGACCATGATGTAGGTAAACTGATGGTTCAGTCTCAGAAATAACGGCTGGGATTTCATCATCTGGTGGCATGGTAGCATCAGCTACAGGCATCGCAGTGCTTGCCATTACATCACTGGCAGGTGCGCTGGCGATTGCATTTAGGTCTTGACCGTTGATGGTAACATCAGATGCTGTCAAGGTCGTGGTATCAGTAGTCATCGGTGCTGCCGAAGCAGGGGCTGAGGCTACAACAGGCGTGGTAACGGGCTCAGGCTGTTTGTTGCATGAACGTAGCAACCACCACGCCAATAGACCAAGAATGATTAGACCAATCAAAGGCAACAAGATTTTGCCCATGCCACCTTCTTCTTCAGGTTTTGGCGTGGCAACCAAATGCTCTTCGGTACGGGTGGTCTCTTTAACCACTTTTTCCTTATTATTAGGGTCTTGATTTGCTGGGTCATGTTTGATATTCATAAGTCCTAGTGCTCCTGCTGGAATTAGTGCGTATGACCAAGTTGGCAAGGCTGAACCAACGCTGCTTAGGTTGTTACCTAAGAAGCCTGATACAGTCGAAGTCCCTGCCAAGTTACGCAGTTCATTGTAAACCATGGGGGTCGCGCGGCTGATAAGGCTTTGCGCTTCTTGTGCGGGTACATTAGATTGACGGCTTAGTTCTTGTACCAAGTTACCGCGGTGTGTGCTGTCAGGCAAAAAGCGGTCAAAAAAGCCCGCATCATCATTGGCAACGGTACTGCCGCCAAAGCTGTTGTAGGTGTTATCGTCGGCAAGACGCGCAACGATAATCGCATAGAGTTTTTCAAGCAATGAGCTACGGTTGGCATCAGCGTTCGCGCCAAGCACCGCAGGGGTGACAGTCTTATTCAAGTGCTCGATAATATTCATCTAATCCTCCTAAAGATTGCAAATAATCCTATTTATATAGGCAACCTCATTGTTACTTAAAAAATATGCTTTATTCATTTGGTCTGGTGGTTGCCCAAATGTTTACGTCACGATCGCCGCCGGTGGGTTATATCCTTTAATAAAAAAAGGCTAACGGCAGGTGCGGCAAGTTGATAAGCGTAAGGTATCCTAAACACGTGTGCACTTCAGTTATATTAAAGTAACTTCTGCGTAAACTTTGTATTAAGACGATGCAAAAACAGGGTATATTTGACATGAATTGATAGCATTGCGGTGAAAAAATGCCTGTTTTGGTTAAAATGCTTGTTTTGGATCAAATAACAGATCGCAAAAAAGATACTGCGTGCTGGTTGTGTAGTGAGATAGGTTAATTAAGGACGGGCTGCTAATTATGATTGAACAACTAATTATGATTGAACAACTAATTATGATTGAACAAATAGGCGCATAAAAAAGCCGCAATTGTGCTAAGCTAGCGGTTTGGTGTGTTAAAACTTGGGCAATAGAAACTTGGGCAATAGAAACTTGGGCAATAGATCGTTGGGGTTTTGTCCCACCCATCTTGGACACAATATAAAAGGCAAGGTATGTCATTGTTGTTTAATCCGACGTTGTTTATCGTTATTATCACTGTGTTGGTCAGCCTTGCCGCATGGCAGTCGCAAGCGTTGATGGCGCGGCTAATTTTTTATCCGCCTGCGGTGGCACGCGGTCAGGTGGATCGATTTGTCACGCATGGTTTTGTCCATGCTGATACGCTGCATTTGATTTTTAACATGATTACGCTGTTCTCATTTGGGCATGCGGTGCAGCGCACTTTTAACGCGCGGCTTGGTGGGTTGGGGTTTTTGTTGTTTTATTTGGCGGCATTGGTGGTGGCGATTTTGCCGACGTATTTGCAGCATAAAGAAGACAGGCGTTATTCAAGCCTTGGCGCGTCGGGTGCGGTGATGGCGGTGGTGTTTAGCTATATTTTATTTGACCCATGGACGCGGATTTACTTTTTTATTATCCCTATGCCTGCGATTGTGTTCGCGCTGTTGTATGTCGGTTATAGTATTTGGGCGCATGACCGTGGTGGTAGTTCGGTCAACCATTCGGCGCACTTGGTCGGTGGCATGTTTGGTGTGGTGGCAACGATATTGATTGAGCCAAATGTCATTGGGCAATTTGTTTATCAAATCATGCATCCGCGTTTTTAGATTTGATACAGTGAGCTAACAAAAGGAGTTGGGGTGATTTACGATATAATTGGCGATGTGCATGGGCAGTTTGATAAGCTGGTTGGGCTGCTAGATACGATGGGCTATACGCACAACGGTAGCCACTATGTGCCGCCTGTTGGGCATCATGCGGTGTTTATTGGTGATTTGATTGACCGCGGTGCAGGGCAGTTGGCGACGCTTGAGACTGCGTTTGCGATGTTGGATCATGGTGTAGCAAGTATTTTGATGGGTAACCATGAATACAATGCCTTGGCGTATGCTACACGCGATGCACGCGACGATAGCGCATATTTGCGCAGTCACAATGATGTGCACACGCGCCAGCACGCGGCGTTTATCGCTGAGGTGGGTTTTGGCAGTGAGCTGCACCAGTTTTGGCTCAAGCGGTTGTATGAGTTGCCGCTGTGGTTGGAGCTTGGCGGCGCGTGTTTTGTCCATGCCTGTTGGGACACGGCGGCGATGGCGGTGCTCAAGCCGCTTTTGACCGCTGATCATCGTCTGACGCCACACGGTTTACAATTAACTTCACAGAAAAACACGCCAGAATATGACGCGCTAGAGCGTGTGCTTAAAGGCGTTGAGACGCGGCTACCCAATGACTTATTTATGCTGGATAAAGAGGGGCACAAACGCCACAATGTGCGTGTTAAGTGGTGGCAACAGCCGTTATCGGGTCAGCCGATTCATGAAATTGCACGGGCAGGTAGGTCGGATTTGCTGCACATTCCTGCCGATACACTGGCGGATTTGATTGAGTTTGAGCTGACCACAGATAAGCCTGTATTTGTTGGACATTATTGGCTGACGGGCACACCTGCGCCGCTGTCTGAGCAGGTGGTGTGTGTGGATTATTCGGCAGGCGGTGGTGGTTATTTGACGGCGTATCAGTTTGATAGCAACCATCCAACGCTAACAGCGGATCGCTTTGTTCAGTTTATTTGCGACTAAGTGAAGTGTTTTGTTGGGTATACTATGGTAAAAAACGGGTGAAAGGTGAGGCATGATACGCCGTTCGATTGAGCCGCTAAAGCTGCTGTTTGTCATGCAAGGGTCGTATTTTCGTCGTTTGCTGATACCGCAGCTGTGTTTATTTGTATTTTCATTTGCGGTGTATTATTACCAGATGCATATCACCAAAACGCCCGTACCGCTTAACCCATCGGTGTTTGCGCTGCTTGGGATTTCGCTGGCGATTTTTCATGGGTTTTGTAACGGCGCGGCATATGACCGTTTTTGGGAGGGGCGCAAGTTGTGGGGCACGTTGGTGTGGCTCAGCCGCAATCTTGCCCGACAAGTATTGTCGCTACCCATACCGTGCGATGAGCAACAAGCGATGATTCGGTTGCATGTTGCGTTTGTGCATTGCTTGCGCCAACAGCTGCGTGGCGAGGACAACAGCCACACCTTGACGCGGATTTTATCGCCCGACCAACAGGCGGTAATTGTCGGCAAGCCGTTTACCTGTTTGCAGCTTACCCAAGCCATGGGGCGGCGACTGGCAGATTGGCGTGCGGCAGGCTTGATCAATGATTGGCAATGGCAAAGTATGGATGAAACCATCGGCAAAATCGCCCAAATCCAAGCAGGCTGCGAGCGTATCAACAACACGCCAATCCCGTTTGCGTATTTTGTCTTGCTGCACCGCACCGTGTATCTGTATTGCTTTATGTTGCCGTTTGGTCTTGGTAATACCATCGGTTGGGTCACGCCAATTTTGGTGACGTTTGTCGGCTATACCTTTATGGCGCTCAACGAAATCGTTGATGAAATCAGCGAACCGTTTGGCGTAGAGGAAAACGATCTACCGCTTGCGATGATGTGCGATATCATCGAAACGCAATTGGCAGGTCTAAGCGAGCAAACCTTTGCGGCTGATATTCGCCCGACTTTACCACCCAATCATGTGATTTAAACTTAAATTTTGTTTAAAGTTTTGCCAAAAAACATCGCCAAACGTCCAAAGTTTTGCTAGAATTTGCGGTTTTCATTTTAAATAATCTCACCGTTTGCTAAGGCTGTCAAACTATGTCTGCTTCTGCTCATTTGCCTGCACCAATTCAATCGCCCGATGGTGCGCCCAAAGTCGGTATCATTATGGGGTCACAATCGGATTGGGACACCATGCAACATGCTGCCAAGCTGTTGGCGGATTTTGGTGTGGCGTTTGAGTGTGAGGTCGTATCGGCGCATCGCACACCCGACAAGCTGTTTGACTATGCCAAAACCGCAAAAGACCGTGGGCTGTGCGTCATCATCGCAGGCGCAGGTGGTGCGGCGCATTTACCTGGCATGTGTGCCAGTCAAACCGCGTTGCCTGTGCTGGGCGTGCCTGTCAAATCATCGATGCTAAGCGGTTGGGATAGCTTGCTTTCTATCGTGCAAATGCCCAAAGGTGTGGCGGTGGGTACGCTTGCGATTGGTACGGCAGGGGCGTATAACGCAGGGCTGTTGGCAGCACAGATTTTGGCGCTGGGTGATGCGGATTTAGCGGCAAAAATCGACGCGTTTCGTCAAAACCAAACCGATACGGTGCTCAATAGCCCAATACCTGGTGTGATCAATGCCTAAGCAGGTGTTACCCACCGTAGCAAAAAGCCAAAGCCCACCCTTTGGCTTTTTTTGTTTTTCAAAATCGTCTAAAGCCTAATAGGTATTGAAAAATTTTGCCCGTGTTTGCCAAATTGCGGTACAATCCTTGCTTTAAGCCATATTTTTGCTTCTTTAGGCAGATATTTGCCAACGGGCAGTCTTTAAAAAAGGCTTAGCCAATATTTCAATATTTTTCATCAATTTTAGCCAATGTGTGACGATATGAGCCAAGCAAACCATCCCACCAATGCTATTCAAACCGCCCTTGATAATCTACAAGCTACCTATAGCCCAAGCGATATTGAGCACGGCATGTACCAACGTTGGGAGCAGGCAGGTTATTTTAAGCCCGATTACAGTAAGCCCGATGCGTTTTCAATTGTGTTGCCACCGCCGAACGTCACAGGTAGCTTGCACATGGGACATGGTTTTAACAACACCATCATGGACACACTGGTGCGCTATCACCGTATGTTGGGCGACAACACGCTGTGGCAAGCAGGTACAGACCATGCTGGTATTGCCACCCAAATGGTGGTCGAGCGCCAGCTCAACGCGCAAGGTGTCACGCGGCGCGATTTGGGGCGTGAGGCGTTTTTGGATAAGGTGTGGGCATGGAAAGCCGAGTCAGGCGGTAACATTACGCGCCAAATTCGCCGTTTGGGTTCGTCGTTGGACTGGACGCGCGAACGCTTTACCATGGATGAAGGGTTGTCAAACGCGGTCAAAGAGGCGTTTGTTGGGCTGTATGAAGACGGCTTAATTTATCGCGGTAAACGCTTGGTAAACTGGGATGTCAAGCTTGAAACCGCGCTGTCGGATTTGGAGGTTGAAAACATCGATGAGCAAGGCTCGTTGTGGCATTTTCGCTATTATTTCACCGATGCGGACGTGACGACTGCCGATGGCAAAAACTATGTGGTGGTGGCAACCACACGCCCAGAAACCTTGCTTGGCGATACCGCTGTTGCTGTCAATCCCAATGACAGCCGCTATCAGCAGCTGATTGGTAAAACCGTGACGCTGCCGATTACGGGGCGTATCGTGCCGATTGTTGCTGATGATTATGTCGAGCAAGAATTTGGCACAGGTGTGGTCAAAATCACCCCTGCGCATGATTTTAATGATTATGAGCTGGGCAAACGTCATCATTTGCCGTTTATCAATATTTTTGACAAAAACGCCAATATCTTGCCGCAGTTGCAAATTTTCCACAGCTTGCAGCAGGCGGATGCTGAGCTTGTGGACACCCCTGCCGATTATAGCGGACTGGGACGTTTTGCCGCGCGTAAACAGTTGGTGGCGCAAGCTGAGCAGCAAGGCTGGCTTGAGAAAATCGAGCCTTACGCGCTCAAAGCTCCGCGCGGTGACCGCAGCGGTGAGGTTGTCGAGCCGTATTTGACTGACCAATGGTATGTGGCCATTGCCAAGCTTGCCAAGCCTGCCATTGATGCGGTAGAAAATGGCGATATCGAGTTTGTGCCTGCGCAGTACAAAAATATGTACATGGCATGGATGCGTGATATTCAAGACTGGTGCATCAGCCGCCAGTTGTGGTGGGGGCATCGTATCCCTGCATGGTATGATGCAGATGGTAAGGTATACGTTGGGCGCAGTGAGGATGAAGTTCGCCAAAAATACAACCTTGGCGAGACACCACTGCAGCAAGATGAAGATGTGCTAGACACATGGTTTAGCTCAGCGTTGTGGACGTTTTCAACTTTAGGCTGGGCGGATGCCAGTGACGATGGCAAGGCATTGGCGGCGTTTCACCCGACCAACGTGTTGGTGACGGGCTTTGACATCATTTTCTTTTGGGTCGCGCGTATGATTATGCTGACCTTGCACTTCATCAAAGACAAAGACGGCAAGCCGCAAGTACCGTTTAAAACTGTGTATGTGCATGGTTTGGTGCGTGACGGACAAGGGCAAAAAATGTCCAAATCCAAAGGCAACGTGCTTGACCCCATTGATCTGATTGACGGCATTGACCTTGATAGCCTGATCGCCAAACGCACCACAGGGCTGATGAACCCCAAAGACGCGGACAAAATTGCCAAACAAACGCGCAAAGAATTCCCCGATGGTATCAATGCCTATGGCACAGACGCGCTGCGCTTCACGTTTGCCTCACTTGCCAGCACAGGGCGCGACATCAACTTTGACATCAAACGTATTGAAGGCTATCGCAATTTTTGCAATAAAATCTGGAACGCCACGCGCTTTGTATTGATGAATGGTGTGGACAAAGACGGCAACGCGCTGCCGCTTGATCACACCGCCAAGCCCGAGCTGTGGGAGCTGCCCGAACGTTGGATTATCAGCCGCATGAACGCCACGGTGCGCGACATCAATCAATACATGCAGCAATACCGCTTTGACTTGGTCAGCCAGTCGATTTATGAATTTATTTGGAATGAATATTGCGATTGGTACATTGAGCTTGCCAAAGCCAGCCTCAATGACCCAAGCGTCAGCACCGAGCGGCAAGCGCAAATTCGCTATGTGCTACTGGCGGTGCTGGAAGTCGCTATGCGCTTTAGCCATCCCATCATGCCGTATTTGACCGAACGCATTTGGCAAACCATTGCGCCGTTGATTGACAAAAAAATTGCCGATAGCATTGTCATCGCGCCGTTTCCGCAAGCCGATAATGCCGCCATCAGTGAGCAAACCGAGCAGGACATGGCATGGCTACAGGCGTTGATTGGTGCGGTGCGTAACATTCGCGGTGAGATGAAGCTGGGCAATGCCGTGCGCCTACCTGTCATTTTAGAAAACGTCAGCGCAGACGAGGCGGCAAGCCTTAGCCGTATCGAAAACCAGTTTAAAGCACTTGCCAAGGTTGAAAGCCTCACTACAGTGCAAACAGGCGCGGATGTGCCGCTGTCATCATCAAGCATGGTTGGGCAGGTCAAGGTCATGGTACCGATGAAAGGCTTGATCGATCCAGCCGCCGAGCTTACCCGTCTTGGCAAGGCCCAAGACAAGCTACAAGCCCAAGCCGATGGTATCGCGCGTAAGCTTACCAATGAAGGTTTTGTCAGCAAAGCACCGCCTGCGGTGGTCGCCGCTGAGCAAGCCAAATTGGACGAGCTGCAAACGCAACTGGCAGAAATCGGTAAACAGGTCGAGCAGTTAAAGGCGTTATAATTTTTTCACAGGTAAAAACAGATAAATAAGCAAGCAACCAACGATGTTGATATTTCACCACCAAGCAGGCGTGCTGACCGACTTAGACGAGCAGCCGTTTGCCCTTGAAAAAGACATGCAAAAACTGGTTGAACACAACCTTGAGGGCATGCTGAGTTTACGGTTAATTCGTTCTGAATTTACCATCAAAAACAGTCGCATCGATACGTTAGCGTATGACCCTGAGGCCAATGCGTTTGTCATTATCGAATTTAAACGCGAAAAAAACTTTAGCGTTATTGACCAAGGCGTGGCGTACCTGAGTCTCATGCTAGAGTACAAATCTGACTTTATTGTCGAGTACAACGAAAGCCAACCTGAGCCGTTAAAGCGCAGCGATGTCGATTGGTCGCAAAGTCGAGTGATATTTGTCGCGCCATCGTTTACCCAGTTTCAAAAACAATCCACCAATTTTAAAGACTTAGCGATTGAATTGTGGGAGCTAAAACGCTTTGCCCAAGACATCATTGTGTTAAATCCCATCCATAAAACCAAACATGCACCGTCACTCAAGCAAATCAATCTTGCCCCGACCGTATCTGATGTACCTATACCAACGGGTCATGATCAGCGGACGACAAATACACTAACAAAAATCACTCAAGAAATTATCGTGTATGATGAGGCTTATCATTTATCGGATAAAAGCGATGATACGCAAGAATTATATGACACATTTAAAGACGCGATTTTAAATCTATCTAATGACATCACAGTGATATATAAAAAACATTATATTGCCTTTAAAAAGAAACGTAATCTAGTTGATATTAACGTGCAAAAAAAGTCACTAAAGCTTTGGATTAATAAACGCTTTGGCGAACTTGATGACCCCAAGCACTTAGCGCGGAATGTGGCTGAAGTAGGGCACTTGGGCAATGGCGATTATGAAGTCAGGGTGCATGACAGCAAAGATTTAGAATATATCATGAGTTTGATTAAACAAACTCTTTGACAGTTTGCGCCGAAAAGCATTTGCGCCAAACCAATGTTTGCGCTATGCTAAGCTTATGGCAAGGAATGCCAGCATTTAACAATTAAAATAGGGTTTATCCCATCAGCAAGGAGGCTTTATCATGACGGTTGCTGCTTTTTCTGCATTCAAGTCCAAAAAATCCCTCGATAGTTGGCTAGCGGATTATGCAATCAGCCACCAACACCCCATAAACAAAAAAATCCATTGGCTGTGTGTGCCGACGATTTTTGCCAGTATTGTCGGCATGGGCATGAGTTGGCAAGCCGCGTTTACGTTGGTTGTGTTGGCGTTGGTCATGTTGTTTTACTTGCGCTTATCGACAACGCTATTTATCGCCATGGGTATGTTTGTGCTGCTGTGTTTGACGGCGGTCAAGCTGCTACCATTTGGCTTTAAGTTTTATTTTGCCGTGTTTGTGGTGGCGTGGATTGGGCAATTTATCGGGCATAAAATCGAAGGCAAAAAACCATCCTTCTTTGATGATTTACAGTTTTTATTGATTGGGCCGACATGGGTGGTGCATTCTGCGCGTCCAAAAAAACACCCAGCTGATTAAATTCAGCTGCCCAAATGTTGCCGAAAAAAGTCAGCCGAAAACATCAACGCGGCAACACGCGCCACACCGCTATGCCCAACGCGCCGCCAGCGGTCAGCGCGTTTAGCGCGATGATTGCCCATGCCGTCGCCAGTGACTTATTGGGTCCTATACCCACTACCATCAAAAAACTGACGGGCAAACTGAGCAACACCCCAAACATGATTAAACCGCCTAACAAGCCGCTACGATAACGCTGCCTAAAAATCGCCAACCCCAATGCCACCACAAAGCCCACCATACCCATCGCCGCTGCACCATACACAAACGCCGCGCCAACGTTCAACAAACCATCGCTGATGTTTTTCTTTTGCCAAGCATCTGACAGTATTAAGGGTAGATGGCTCAAAAGCATGAATAACCCACCCATCAGACTTGCCCAACAGGTAAACCGAACCATAATTGCGAGACGTGGGTAAATTGATATTGGCATGGCTGGCTCCAAAATCGGCAAACGGTTTGATTAGCATAGAATAAACACGAACCGTATGGCAAACAAGCGACTAAAAAACCGCACGGCAAACGGTTGTCACCTGCGCTGCGTCATGGCACAATGGCGGTTTATCAATCGCAAGTATTGATCTTGCGCCTATCCATCGTCACGACAAAGGATTGCCATGACTACTTTTGACATCACACAGACTGCCAACCCAGCCCAAAGCAAAAAAGTTCTATTTGACGTGCAACATGCCGTCGCCATCATTACACTCAATGATCCCAAATCGCTCAACGCTTTGCACAGTGATATGATTGCCGAATTATCTGCCGCGCTAGACAAAGCCCTGTATGACGCGCAGGTCAAGGTGATTGTGCTGACAGGGGCAGGACGCGCGTTTTGTAGCGGTGGTGATATCCGCGAAATGGTGGCGGCATTGGGCACCCCACAAGACAGCGCACACATGGCATACAGCCTTGCCGACGGTTTGGGTGAGGTGGTGCGAAAAATCCGTAAAATTAACAAACCCATCATCGCGCGAATCAACGGTACGGCAGCAGGTGCAGGCATGAATATCGCGCTGGCGTGTGATTTTCGTGTGGCAAGCGATGATGCCAAGTTTTTACAAGCGTTTGTCAATATCGGTTTGGTGCCCGATGCAGGTGGGATTTATTTATTAACCCAACTGATTGGCGCGGCAAAGACCACCCAATTGGTGATGCTAGGCGAATTGCTCGATGCCAAAACCGCACAGGATTTGGGGTTGCTGCACCGCTTGGTGCCTGCTGATGCACTGGATGCAACCGTCACACAACTAACTGAGCGTTTGTGCGCGCTGCCGACGCTTGCGCTGGCTGCCATCAAACAGTCGATCAACCAAGTAGCCTACACAGGACTTGCCGCCGCGCTTGAGCAAGAAACAATTTATCAAGCCCAAATGGCACAAACGCAAGATTTTCAAGAAGGCGTGCGCGCATTTTTACAAAAACGTCCTACGCAGTTTGTCGGGCGTTAAAGCAGTTTATAGAAAAATTGCGTTTATTTTTAAACCAAGTGTTGTTAAAACAAGCTATTTATGAATACTCAGCCAAACGTCACCGATCAGCACCCACACCACCGCACCGTCCCCAAAGCCTTGCTACCCGATGCGGTTGCGGCTGCCAATCGCGCTGAAGCCGCACAGCCGCAAGCATTTTTTGATGACTTTGCCCAAGCGGTAACGGTGTATCGTGATGACGCGGTTTGGGTGGTGGATAAACCTGCAGGCTTGTTATCGGTTGATGGCAAGGATTTAAAGGTCAGTATGCAGGCGCGTTTGCTCAAAGCTGATCCTAGCGTTAAGCTTGTGCATCGGCTTGATATGGATACCTCAGGCTTGCTGATTTTTGCCCGCAGTAGCGCGGCGCAAACTCACCTTGCTAAGCAGTTTATCGCCCGAGTACCACAAAAGTGCTACCAAGCGCTGGTTTTTGGTACGCTGATGGGGCAGGGCAGTGTAGACGCGCCAGTGCGCTATGAGCCAACGCTTAAGCCCAAGCACATTGTAGACAATGACTGGCACAAACCTGCGCTCACGCATTACACCGCCTTGCACCATGAATTGCGCCAAGGCCAGCCTATCACGCGTGTTGCGCTTGAGCCTATCACGGGGCGCAGTCATCAATTGCGTGTGCATATGTTGCACCTTGAGCATGTCATGCTGGGTGATCCAATTTATGCCGAAGGGGCGGCGCTTAGCCTTGCACCGCGTCTGTGCCTACATGCGCATACGCTGGCGCTTAATCATCCCGATACAGGCGCGTGGATGGCGTGGGCTAGTCCTGTACCGTTTTAGCCCTGTTATTTTAAACGCGTTGTTTGAAAATAGTGCTTTAACAACACAAAAAACGCCGTTATCAAATGATACAAACGGCGTTGGTTATGGGTTTAAAAATCGTTTTATGGCTGATTGACTACCACGTTTTGGTTGGTATTAATCAAAATCTCAGACGGACCATCAACCACCACACGCACGTTGTGTTGGTCATCTTGTTGTGATTTATAGTAGCTGTCCTCGGCAACTGTGCAGCCATGACAACGATTGAGCGCGTAGAACGGCTCGTCAATCAAGGTTTGACGCGCGCGCACGGCATCGCCATTGAACAAAGTAAACGGCAAGCTTGCTACCCAAGCCGCCGCGCCGCCAACCACTGCCATCAAACCAAGTGGTTTGCCAACCACGGTATCGACCACCATGCGGTCATAGGTTGGGCCAAAGTGTTCGTCATCGACTTCAATCGCGGCAATACTTGGCGACACCATCGCCGCGCTAAGCGTTGCTACCAGTAGGCTACGGGTGAGGGTTTTCATACAAAGTCCTTGGCAGAAAATTCGATTTGTGGGATAGTTGTTAGATATTGCTTGGCATCCATCATGCCACAGAAAAATTTCATCGCAATAGCGTTACATTAGCGCAAACAGGCTGTCTTGGCAAGCGATAACCGCGGTAACGGCGCGTTTGGCAGATAGGGTGCAGCATAAGCGCGTTTTATCATTCGTTGCCGTAAACCTGCGACTTCAGGCGGTGGATATAAGCAATTGTTAAATGCGATAAGTTTTGCTATACTCATCTCACTATATTCAATGTCTTACATTCCACAGTTAAGTTAAGACTAAATTGCGAGTACGCAGTAACTTAACTGGTAAGACGTTTCCAAACACACACTTAAGCTAATTCGTGTCTAAGACAATCCTAACGGTAGGATTAGCTTAAAATAAGAATCTAAGATGTACGGTGTGTCGTACGGGCGGTTGCCATTGCCTTAGGTTTGCGGCAGGTCTAACCGTCTTGCAGAAGGAATCCCCGAACGATAGGGAGGGGAGGAAGTCAAGCCTCAAGCGGTTGGCAATGCGGACAAAATGCGCTGGTACGCTGCTCGATTTTGACCTGCTCAATCGTTGTTTGGCACACAGGGCAGGGTGCACCTACCTTGCCGTACACATGGAGCGTCTGCTGAAAATACCCCGTCTTGCCATCGGCAACGGTAAAATCACGCAGCGTCGAGCCGCCTTTGGCAATCGCAGCGCGTAAAATCGCTTGAATTTGTGCCGCCAATGCCTCAAGCTGCGTGAGCGTCAGCCGATTGGCAGGGGTCAGCGGATGTATGCGCGTGACAAACAACGCCTCAGTGGCATAAATATTGCCCACGCCAACGACGACGCGCTGGTTCATCATCACCGATTTGATTGGGCGCGCGCTGGGGCGTTTGCCGCCATGAATCACGTGCCACAGATACGCACCATCGAACGCCGCGTCCAACGGCTCAATGCCAAGCGGTGTCAAAAGCTTGTCGCGGTAATCATTGAGCCACAGCACCATGCCAAAGCGGCGTGGGTCATGGTAATGTAGCTGACTGCACGCACCATTGGTCTGGATAAAATGCCAAATCACATGGTCATGCTTGCGCTTAGCAAAGCCTGCTGGGTGCTGCTGCAAGCTGCCCGACATGCCCAAATGCACCAACAATTGTTTGGCTGGTGTGGGTGGGCTGGTTTGACTTGGTGTAAAGGTTAAAATCAAATACTTAGCACGGCGTTGAACATCGCTTAGGGTGTGCTCGTGTAAGCGGGTCAAATCTTTGGCAATCGCCCAACGCAATTTGGGCGTAAAGACTTCCACACGCTGCAGGCGTTGCCCCAACAGTGGCGCAAGGCTGGTTGCCGTGGTCTGTACTTCGGGTAATTCTGGCATGGTTGAATCGCTTAATTGAAAAAATCACTCACACCTTAGCGCCATTGACCACACGCCGCGTCAAAATCATCCCCGGTTGCTGCTCAAGTCGCGCCAACACCTTGGACAACTGCCCCAAGCCTGTCACCTCAATGGCAAAATTAAGCCGTGCAATGTCATCATCACCGCTTAGCGTCTCAACTTGGCGAATATTGACGTTGGCTTGGTCAATGACTTGGGTTAAGTCCTTGAGCAGGCCGCGGCGGTCATAGGCTTCTAAATAAATCTGCACGCGCTGGCTGCGTCCTTTGTTGCCGTACCATGCCGCGCTGATGGCGCGTTCAGGCTCACGGTTAGTCAAGCGTTCATATTCGGGGCAATCGGCATGGTGGATGCTGACCCCGTTGGACAGCGTGATGTAGCCTGCTATCGGCTCGCCTTGCAGCGGATGGCAACAGCCTGCCAGATGCGTCTCGATATTGTCCAAGCCATCAACTTGGATTTTGTACGCATCAAGCTTGCCTGTGGCGCGTGGGTGGACGCTAGGCACCAGCTCGCTTTCATCGACATCGGGCTCAAGGTCAAGGTGGTGGCTAATTTGCGCGGTCAAATCATGCAATTCAACGTTGCCATTGACCAAGCCGACCAAAATATCATCGCCGTTTTTAACATTAAAAAAACCGACATAATCGTTTAAGTCAATGCTGTTGGGATGCACTGCCAGCCGCGCCAACTCTTTATTGAGGATATGCCGCCCCGTTTCAATATTTTTGTCGCGGTCTTGTTTGTTAAACCATTGGCGCAGCTTGTTGCGCGCGCGTGGGGTTTGGATGTAGCCCAGTGAGGCGACCAACCAATCGCGATTGGGCTCGCGCGATTGTTTGGTGATAATCTCGACCTGCTCGCCTGTTTTAAGCTGGTAGGTCAAAGGCACATAACGCTGATTGACGCGTGCGGCTTGGGCGCGGTTGCCAACCTCGGTGTGCAGATGGTAGGCAAAGTCCAGCACCGTCGCGCCTTTGGGCAGCTCGATAATATCGCCATCACGGCTAAAGATATAAATCCGCTCAAACTCACCAAAATCGGCAATGATTTCTTCTTCATGAATATCAAGTGTGTCGGCGGTTGGTGCTTTGTCGCTTTGTGGTGCGGCTTTGTCCGTCTCATCCGCGCTGTGCGGCTCGGGCTGTAGCAGCAACTGGCGCAAGGAGCTGATTTTGCGCGTTAAATAATCATCCTTTTTGTTTTTCGTGCCTTCTTTATAATTGACATGCGCACACATGCCAAGCTCGGCCTCGTAGTGCATATCAAAGGTGCGGATTTGCACCTCAAGCGATTTGTTCTCGGCAATCACCGCTGTGTGCAGCGACCGATAGCCATTGGGCTTAGGGTTGGTGATGTAGTCGTCAAACTGCTCGGGGATATGCCGCCACAGTCCATGCACCAACCCAAGCACGTGGTAGCAGTCGGCAGGCTCGCGCACCAACACGCGCAGCGCGCGGATATCATACAACTGGTCAAATGACAACGATTTGAGCTTCATTTTGCGATAAATTGAATAAATGTGCTTGACGCGTCCGCTAATCTCGCCTTCAATGCCTTGCTCGGCAAGTGCTTGGCGCAGCTCGTTCATCATGCGCTCAATGTATGCCTCGCGCTCGCTGCGTTTTTCTGCCAACAACTTGGCAATCTCTTTGTAACGCTCGGGCGCAAGATAACGAAACGATAGATCTTCTAGTTCCCATTTTAGCTGTGCGATGCCCAAGCGGTGCGCCAATGGGGCGTAGATTGTCATGACCTCACGCGCGACGCGCTGCTGACGCTCGGGCGTGGCAAACGACAATTCACGCATGGCAAAGGTACGGTCAGCCAATTTGATGAGTACCACGCGCACGTCGTTGGTCATCGAAATGAGCATGTTATAAATGCCAGTCAGCTGCTCGCGCTGATTGTTATTAAAATGATCCTCAAGGCGTTTGTTATTTTCGATTAAATCTGACAGTCGCCCCATGGCAAGCGTTTCTTGCACCAAATCGGCAACTTCTGCGCCAAACTGCTGGCGAATGGTTTTGTCATCAATGATTTTTTTGCGTGCCGCGCGGTACAGCATGGCGGCCACCAAGGTCGGCTCATCGGGATACAGATAACCCAAAATATCTGCCATGCCAATGCCTGTTAGGTAGGCGTTGGCGCGTGGTGAATTGTTGTTGATGGCTTGATTTTTTAGAAAATCGCACGCTTTGATCAGCTCGGGCAGTGACGTAAGATTGCCACGCTTTGCCATAGACTGTAGCCATGCGTCAGTGTCGATGGTGTGTGCGTCGATGATTTGGCGGGCAGGTTCGGACACAATCGGCGTATCCGTTGCCGACACAGATTGGTCTTGCTGTGCGGTCAAGCTTGCAATTGCGGTGGTGCTGTCGTCGTCGGTGTTTGTTCCGTCCAATAATGGTAAACTGTCACGAACCTTTACCATGCGTCACTCCATTTTACGCCAAGCATGGGCAAAATGGCTGTCGATCAACCGTTTAGATTCACCAAGCGTCCTTGCTAGTGTTGCCCATAAGGTTAGTATAAGACATCGGCGAAAAAATACCATTGGTTTTTGTTACTTACAATTTTTTCTTATAAAACAATGAAAAAAATAAAAAAATCACGCTAAGCAGCGGTTAAGCAAGGCGAGGCAAGGTTTAACTTAAAAAAACCTTGCTTTTAATATACATCAATCAATGGTGAACAATCACACCTTTTCAAACCGCGCGATGCTCTCCACATGCCCTGTGTGGCAAAACATATCCATCACGCCAGCGTGAGTGAGTCGGTAACCTTGTGCTGCCAACACCGCCGCGTCACGTGCCAAAGTGGCAGGGTTGCACGATACATACACCAAACGCGTCGCGCCAAATTTTGCCACATACTGCATGACTTCTAACGCGCCCGAACGCGGTGGATCGATCAACAGCGCGTCAAAACCTTGCTGCGCCCATGGCTCGGCAGAAAAATCTTGCGTCAAATCTTGTGCATAAAATTCGGTGTGGTGCAGCCCATTGGCGGCGGCATTCATGCGTGCGCGTGCCGTCATCTGCTCACTGCCTTCCACGCCAATCACGTGCCCTGTTTTGCCCACTGCACGTGCCAATGGCAAGCTAAAATTGCCCAGGCCGCAAAATAAATCCAACACGCGCTCACCTGCTTGCAAGCCCAAAAGCTCAACGGCAAGTGCCGTCATCTGACGATTGACCGACAAATTGACTTGGGTAAAATCAAGTGGCGAAAACTCAAACGTCACATCAAACGCAGGCAACCGATAAAACAGCCCACCTGTTGGCGGTACGTCTAGCGTACTTGCGCGCATCGGCTCATCGTCACGCACGGCAACACGCTGCACGCTGTCACTGCCCTTTGGCTGCAAATACAGCTGCCAATCGCGTTCGGCAAAAAACGTCTGCAAACGTGCCATATCCGCCGCGTCCAACGGTGCAAGGTTGCGCACAATCACCGCCACCGCCTGCTTGCTATCGGGCACATCGGACAAGGTTTCGCCCATTGCCACCTCAAGCTGAGCAATCGCCTCGCGCGCATCTAGACTGGCAATCAATGTTTGTAGTGCAATCAGTTGCTTACCGATACGCGCATCAAGCACATGACAGACTTGCAAATCCGCCAAAAAATTGCTGCTGCGCTCACGAAAACCGACCAACGCACGTTGTTTTTTCTCCACATAACGCACGCCAAGCCGCGCCTTGGTGCGATAGCCCAAACGCTCACCGACCAACGGCGGCAACCACACTTCGGGCGCAAGCCCCCCTTGATGGGCAAGCAGTTCTGCCAACACCGACTGCTTAAACGCAATCTGTCCATCGGGCTGCCAATGCTGCAGGCTACAGCCGCCACACACACCAAAATGCGGACACGGCGGCGTTTGACGCTCGGGGCTTGGATTTGCCAACACCGCCAGCGCATCGCCTTCTTCAAAGCTGCTACGGCTGTTGGTGATTTGCACACTGACCGTCTCTTGCGGCAAGGCAAAACTGACGAACACCTTTTTGCCGTGTTTATCAATCGGGTGTGCCTCGGCTAAATCTGACGCGCCTTGCACGTGACCATAGACCGCCACGCCGCGCCCATCATGCGCCAAATTGCCCACCGTCAAGGCAACAGGGGCTGCCGCTTGCAAGCGTTTGCGCACGCGCGCGCTGGGCTTGGATTTTTTGTTGGGTGTTTTGGTTAAAGGCGTGGCGGCTGGTGCGGTGGGTTGATTGGCCAATCCTTGATTGGGATTGGCAGGTACATCGGTGTTTGACATGGCGTTGGACTTTAATCGTAGGGCTTTAGCAAATTAAAATGACGATAAAAAACAGGCTAGTATAGCCTAATTGCGCGTGTTGTGCCACGACTAAAACACAGCTACAGCCACAGTTACAGTTACAGACACAGCCACGTCAAACGACGCTAACATTTTACCCAATGACACCGCGCCAAAATGCGCTATCATCATTTGGTTGGCAGTTATCAGCCAGTTTTGCGCCTAATAAGGATTTTAACGCTTGGCGTCATCTTTTTTTCATAGAGGTGTGCTAGAATATTTAAGCCAATGCTTTTGTTGATTAAACAGTGTTTAACCAACAAAAGTTCTTTAACCAGCAGACGTCAAGCGATTGACAAGGATTGATCACGCCGCCGACAGGATTAGCGCAATGTATGAAATCGAGTTAAAATTTTGCGTACCCGAATTCACCCAAGTCAATTTGGATAAGCAGGTACGCACCAAAACCGCCACCCAACAACGGCTTGCCGCGTACTATTTTGATACTGCCGATCGTGCGTTAGCCAAAGCAGGCATGGCACTGCGAGTACGTTTTGAAAACGGCAACTGGGTACAAACCCTCAAAACTGCAGGCGATGGTGTGGCAAAACGTGGCGAATTTAACCAAATACGCGACCTTGCGCCCGATGCCGATGCAACTACCATTCGCCCTGATTTGACAGTATTTGACGATCCGAACGCCAAAGCAGCATTGGAGCGCGTCATGGCATTGGCAGATTTAGATGGCGCGTTGAAATTGCAATATCTGACCGATGTCACGCGTACCCAGCGGTGCATCAAGAAAAATGCTAGCCAAATCGAACTGGCGTACGATGTCGGTACTGTTGCCAAAGACACCTCAAATGCCGATGACACCGAGGCTCAACGCGCGTTGCACGAGTTAGAGTTTGAGCTGCTAAGTGGCGATGCCAGTGATTTGATTGAGGTGGCCAAAGTATGGTGCAAACGCCACAAGCTATATCTTTCAACCGTGACCAAAGCTGAGCGCGGCGGTCTGTTGTTAGCAGGCAAGCGTTATCCTGCCGCGACCAAAGCCGATTTAAGCCAACTCAACTTTGCCAGCGATATCAGTCAGTTTACGTTTTTGCAGCACGTGGTCAATAATTGCTTGGCGCAAATTCTCCCCAATGCTTCTGCCATCGCCGACGGTAGCCCCGATGGCAACCACGTTCATCAGCTGCGCGTTGGTATCCGCCGTTTACGCACCGCGCTCAAAACCTTCAAAAATTTCACCGATGCGATTGATCCTAACTGGATATTGGTACTCAAGCACACCTTTAGCCTGTTGGGTGAATACCGCGACCGCGAGATTTTGCAAATCAAAACCCAGCCCATGCTAGCGGCACAGGGCGCGCCGCATGTTGAGTGGACGTTTGACGGCATCGATGTGCTACCGATTGATGCGGTACGCGCGAATGATTTTCAAATCGTGCTGCTTGAGCTGATTAAGTTCACCCATTTGCCTGCACCTGCCGATAGCCCTGCTGCGCTGTCTGCGGTGCGTAAAAAACTCAAAAAGCTGTTTAAAAAAATTGCCATCGCCAGCGAACACTATGCCACGCTTGACACCGACCAACAACACGACGTGCGTAAAGACCTAAAAACCCTGCGCTATGTCAGTGAGTTTGCCGCGCCATTGTTTGTGGAAAACGACAAGGCAGAAAAAACCAAGACAGACAAGTCCAAAGGCAAGGCAAACGCGTCTGCCAAAGGCAAAAAACCTGCCAAATTGGCGGCGTTTTTGCAATATCTTGAACCTGCACAAGATATGCTGGGTGAATACAACGACAATGTTGTTGGGCAAGCGCACTATGCGGCACGCGCTGCCACTGATCCAAACGCGCTATTTGCCGTTGGCTGGTTCAGCGGTCGCCAAGCTGAGAGCGCGGCACGCTGTGCGCTTAGCCTACAAGGAATCAAAAACGCCCCCGTATTTTGGTGACTTGCGCCTTGGCCGTTCATCGTCCAAAACCAAAAAACCGCTAAATTATTTAGCGGTTTTTTGGTTGATTGGCTGTTAATTACGTGTTGAGATGTAGCTTTACTTATCAAATATCTGTAAACGCGGCGCAATCGGGTCAAAGTCCTTATCGCCTGCAGGCTGCTCAATGCCACCAAATACCAACTGGGCGACCAACTGCCAGTTTGGGCTGATATCCCACGTTTGTCTGACTTGCTCTGCCACCACAGGCGCGTAGTGCTGCAAGTTAGCGCCCACACCTGCCGCCGCCAATGCTGTCCAAACCACATATTGGTGCATGGCGTCGCTGTGCTCTGCCCACACAGAAAAGCTGTCAGCATACGTGGGGAATCGTTCCTGTAAATCACGCACTACCGCTTGGTCTTCATAAAATAAAATCGTACCTGCAGCAGCTTTAAAGCCTGCCATTTTTTGCGCTGTGGATTGAAATTGCTCATCGTCATTGACGATGTTACGCAAAGCGTCTTCGGTCAATTGCCAAAATTTTTGGTGCGCCTCTGCCCATAACACGACCAGTCGTGTACTTTGTGAGTTAAACGATGACGGCGTGTGCAGCAATGCCTCACGCACGATACTCTCAACATCAGCCTTTGAAATCGGCAATTGATCGTTCAGCGCGTACACGCTACGGCGCAGTTTAGCGGCTTGTTGAAAGTGTTGTAGGGTAGGGGTGGTCATGCTTGCTCCTAAATTGGTTGGTCAAATTTGTTGTAGTAGGTGATAAGATTTTGACTTCCTCCCCTCCCTAAAGCGAGGGGATTCCTTCTACAAGACGGTCAAGCCCGACCGCAAGAATGTTCTTACTGGCATTGATATCTCTATCATGCCATGTGCCACACGAAGCACATATCCATTCTCTTATTCCAAGCGATTTTCTACCTTTCGGACTATTGGCGGTGATTTCACCGCAACACGAACACGTCACGGCGGGCATAGCCCTTGTCTTGCGGACGGGCGAAGCAGTGCTTCGCTAGTGCCGTCCTCAGGTCGTGTATCTCTCATTCACGATTTCAAAACGGCAACCTGCGTTCTCGCATTTATAGGTCAGTTGTCGTTTCAGTTCAAACCAGCCTGCATCGTAAACCGATTTGGCGAGTTTGCCTTTTTTACTATTAAATTGATTACTCTGAATATCACCGACCACGATTAGCGCATTATCTTTAACTAATTGGGTGGTGAATTTATGGATGAGGTCTTGGCGTGTATGCTTGATTTTGGCATGGATTGCCTTAACACGCTGTTTGTTTTTTGCTCGTTGGGCGATAGCTAATTTTTTAGCCCATGCTTGGGTCTGTTTGATTTGCAGTTTATCACCTTTTGAGGTGGTGGCACTGTCTTTAAGCCCTAAGTCAATACCGACACTGCCTGCTCCGCATTGTGTTTTAGGGTATTCTTTGACGGTGATACACGCATACCATCGGTTACGGCTGTCTTGGACGAGCTCAAGGGTGTTGATTTGATATAGGCTAAGGTTATAGCTGTCCCATACGTCTATCAGTAGCTTTTGCCCTTTGGCTAGGCTTAGTTGTAGTGTTGATTTTAAGCCCTTTTTGCCTGTTTGGTGGGTGGCAATGTGTTTGATGGCGGATTGTTTAAATGGTAGCCAACCGAGTGATTGACGTTTTGAGTTTGGGTTGTTGGTTCGCCATGATAGTTTAGCTTTTTTGCATTGGCGACGCGATTTGGCATGGGTTTCGTTGATGGCTTGGATGGTTTGCGAGTGCAAGCCTAGCAGTTCACCGCTACCTTTGGTATATTCGTTTAGGTCATAGGCTGAAAAGAATTTGCCTGTTTTTTGTAGGTACTTGTAACTCAAGTCATTGATGTAGTTCCATACGAAATTAACCGAACCGCTTAGGCGGTTAAGTTGGTCTGTGTGTTTATCTCGTATGCGTAGCTTGAGTGTTTTCATGGGTTTATTTTAACATATTTAGTATCTTATCGTGTGTAAGCATAGCTACTTAAGTTGCCTTATATCCACCGCCTGAAGTCGCAGGTTTACGGCAACGGAGGATAAAACTGTTCTATAGGTTTTTATGTTGTTCAATAGGGTGCTAAATACCATGGAAAGCGCATAAAAAAAGGGTTCGCGTGGTTAAGCGAACCCTTTTAAATTCTTGTTTGGTCGGGGAGACAGGATTTGAACCTGCGACCCCTTGCACCCCATGCAAGTGCGCTACCAGGCTGCGCTACACCCCGAACAAGGCTTGCTATTATAGTCAAGCCATCGTCGATCTGCAAGTGTTTTTTGACAGCTAGATGTTGCCAAACCCCACCATTGCGCAAATAGATCGCTAAACCGCGGCCATTTAACCAGCTAACAATTAGCCATCTAACAACTGCTTGAGTAAGGCATTGACCTGTGCAGGGTTGGCCTTGCCTTTAGACGCTTTCATGACTTGTCCAACCAAGCCGTTAAACGCTTTTTGTTTGCCCGATTTGTATTCATCCACCATGGCTTGGTTGTTTTTTAAGACTTCCTCGACCATGGCTTGAATCGCGCCTGTGTCGGTTTCTTGCTTCAGGCCTTTGTCGGCGATGATGGTATCGACCGCATCATCACCGTCGCCACCTTCACCAGCCAACAGAGCAGCAAACGCTTGCTTGGCAAGTTTGCCCGATAGCGTGTTGTCGTTGATACGTTCAATCAATTTTGCCAACTGCACCGCACGAATTGGGCTGTGCTCGATGGTCTGCTCTTGCTTGTTGAGCGCGCCCAGCAAGTCGCCCATGACCCAGTTTGCCGCGGTTTTGGCGTGTGCGTTGCCCACGTGGGCAACGACTTGTTCAAAGTAGTCCGCCAACGCACGGCTTGCGGTTAAAATACGGCTGTCATAGTCTGGCAAGCCCAGTTGGTTTTGCAAACGTTCACGACGTGCGGTGGGCAGCTCGGGTAAGCTTGCGCGTATGTTGGCGAGCGTCGCCTCGTCGATATGCACGGGCAGTAAATCGGGGTCGGGGAAGTAGCGATAATCGTTGGCTTCTTCTTTGGTGCGCATGGCACGGGTGGTGTTGGTGGCAGGGTCATACAGGCGCGTGGCTTGCTCAACCTTGCCGCCGTCCTCAATGACATCAATCTGCCGCTCAATTTCAGCGTTAATGGCTTGTTCAATAAAACGAAACGAGTTTAGGTTTTTGAGCTCGTTGCGTGTGCCAAGCGGTGCATTGGGTTTGCGTACCGACACGTTGCAATCCGCACGAAATGAGCCTTCTGCCATAATCGCATCGGAAATCCCAAGCCACGTCACCAGCTGGTGCACCGCACGCACATACGCGACGGCTTCGGCCGCTGAGCGCATATCGGGTTCAGAGACAATCTCAATCAGCGGCGTGCCTGCGCGGTTTAGGTCAATGCCCGTCATCTGTGGCACAGCATCGTGCACCGATTTGCCTGCGTCTTCTTCAAGGTGCGCGCGTGTGATGCCGATACGTTTGGCGTATTCGTTGGTTTCGCCTTCATTGACCACGATGTCAATATGCCCACGCCCAACGATGGGCTGCTGCATTTGGCTGATTTGATAGCCTTTGGGCAAATCAGGATAAAAGTAGTTTTTGCGGTCAAAGGCATTGATTGTGCCAAGCTGTGCGTCAATGCCCATGCCAAATTTGAGCGCTTTTTCAACAGCGGCATGATTGAGTACAGGCAGCGTACCGGGCATGGCTAAATCCACCAAATTCGCCTGTGTGTTGGGTGCTTGCCCAAATGCAGTCGGCGCGTCAGAAAAAATCTTACTGTCGGTGTTGAGTTGGCAATGAATTTCAATGCCAATCACCACTTCATAGCCATCGACCAACGGGGCTTGCCGCGCTGTGTCGTTGGTAGCAGGTGTTGTGGTTTGACTTGTCATTCCAAGTTCCTTGCGGTAATTCTATGTTAAAATATTCTTATCAAAGTATCGGCTTAAGGTTTGGCTATGGGCGACAACTGACGGTGAAAATCCGTCGCCTGTTGGAAGCTATCGGCAATTTGGAGCAACTGGCTTTCTTGCCAATGTGCGCCAATCAGTTGTAAGCCCACAGGCAAGCCTTGTCCATCAAAGCCGACAGGTAAGCTCAGCGCAGGCAAACCTGCCAAGTTCACCCCAATGGTATAAACATCGCCGACGTAAATTTGTTCAGGGCTCAACGCCTCACCGATACGATACGCGGTTGTCGGTGTGGTTGGCGTGGCAATCACATCACATTGGCGTAATGCTTGCAAAAAGTCATCGCGAATCAAGCGGCGTACTTTTTGCGCCTTGACATAATACGCGTCAAAATAACCTGCCGACAGCGCGTAAGTGCCCATTAAAATCCGTCGCTGCACCTCATTGCCAAAGCCTTCTGAGCGTGAGCGTGTGTACAGGTCTTGCAAATTGGCAGGGTTATCGCAGCGGTAGCCATAACGCACGCCATCATAACGCGATAGATTGGATGACGCTTCGGCACTTGCCAACAAGTAATACGTCGCAAGCGTGATATCGGTGTCCGTCAAATTGATATCCACCAACGTCGCGCCCAAATCCTCGTATTGCTTGAGCGCGGTGCGAACGACTTGCTCAACATCAGCATTTAAGCCGTTGGTAAAATAGCTACTTGGCACACCGATTTTGACCCCAGCCAAAGGCGTATCCCCTGCCGATTGCCGCGCCGCTTGTAGCTTAGCGACGTAATCGGGTACGGCAACGTGTACACTGGTTGAGTCTTTGTCATCAAAGCCTGCCAACGCTTGCAGCAAATACGCGCAATCCTGTGCTGACCGACCAAAGCTGCCTGCTTGGTCAAAACTTGACGCATAAGCAACCATGCCATAACGCGACACGCGCCCGTAGGTGGGCTTTAGCCCCGTCAAGCCACAAAACGACGCAGGCTGACGGATTGAACCGCCCGTATCTGAGCCCGTTGCAAGCGGCGCGAAGCCTGCCGCCACTGCCGCTGCTGACCCACCCGATGACCCACCGGGCACGCGCGCGGTATCCCATGGGTTGTGCACCGCGCCAAAATATGAAGACTCGTTGTCCGAGCCCATGGCAAACTCATCCATACTGGTTTTGCCAAGCATGACCAAGCCCTGCTCACGGCACTGGGTGACAATGGTGGCATCATACGGCGCGACAAAGTTCTCTAGCATCTTTGAGCCGCATGTCGTGGGCACACCTTGGGTACAAAAGATATCTTTATGCGCCAACGGAATACCCGTCAAAAGCGGCGCATCGCCTGCTGCAAGGCGTGCATCAGCGGCTTGGGCTTGTGCGCGTGCCACCTCAGGCGTGACCGTAATAAAGCTATTAACCGTGCCATCATATTGCCCAATGCGCTGCAAAAAATGCTCAGTAAGTTCAACCGCGCTAAATTGCTTGTTTTGTAAGCCTTGCACCAGCTCACTGACGGACAGCGCGTGCAACTGGGTGGGTAAATCAGACGTTAAGCTATTCATCATATATCATTTAACCAAATATAAATTTTTAAAAATTTTAATAACAATCACTCAATCACCTGTG
This sequence comes from Faucicola sp. SE7633, assembly GCF_059264685.1. Lineage (NCBI taxonomy): Bacteria > Pseudomonadati > Pseudomonadota > Gammaproteobacteria > Moraxellales > Moraxellaceae > Faucicola > Faucicola sp. SE7633. Next base: position 73,500 of record NZ_JCADBW010000001.1, read on the forward strand.
GCACGACGTATAGGCCATCCACCACCGCAGGCGCGATTGACTGATTGCGCGCGCGGTCAATATCCGCGTTGGCAACATCGGCACGCAGTCGCTGGGTCATGTCATGCACATTGGTCAAAGGTGCGACGTCTTCGGTATCCACGCTGGCTAAAATATCCATCATGCCCAAAATTTTGCTAATACCTTGGGCAAACTTGGCGGCGCGCGCGTCATCAACGGCAAGGCGTGACAATTTTGCCATGTCTTGGATTTGTTGGGCAGAAATGCAAGCAGTCATAGAATACCTTTTAAAAACTAAAATTAAAAATTAAAAATTTTGCACCCAAAATGGCTGCGTGGCGGCAGGCAACCACAGCAACAAAAAAATGTGACAGAATTGTTACGCTTAATAATTTGTCACAAAATAGGCGCAAGTCGCGCGTACGACGCACAGCATTATATCGGTAAATGACTATATTTTGCGCTATTTTAACGCTATAATCTAGCACTATTCTATGTTAGCACCCGTTTCGTGTTGCGTATCGTGGGGTGTCAGCAATGGTTGTCCGTGTATGCGCCAAGTTTTGGTTGGCTGAGCGTTAAATCCTGCTAAACATGACTGGGTTGTCTGCCGTTGTTTGCGGCGCTGGTTTGTTGCGGTGGCATTGTTGTCAATGCTGGATAAAGCTTGTGCCAACCTCGTCTTATACCCACACGAAATCTGCTACAAATTGCCCGATTTTCGCCTTATTTTTCATCCGCTGTAACTTACAGTGAAGCCTCACTGGGAAACGATACATGAGCCTGTTTGGATTTTTATCAACCAATATTGCCATTGACCTCGGCACCGCCAATACCTTGATTTATGCGCCCAATAAAGGCGTGGTGCTCAATGAGCCGACGGTCGTCGCGCTGCGCAGCAACCGCACCCAAAACCCAACGGTCGCCGCGGTTGGTATTGATGCCAAACAAATGTTGGGTCGTACGCCCGATAACATCACAGCCATCCGCCCACTCAAAGATGGCGTGATTGCTGACTTTGAAGTCACCCAAAAAATGCTCAAGCATTTTATCCAAAAGGTCAAGGCAAAACGGTTTTTATCCAATCCCAATGTGATTGTTTGCGTGCCCTGTAAATCAACCTTGGTTGAGCGTAAGGCGATTCGCGAAGCGGTCGAGTCAGCAGGCGCGAACAAAGCACTGCTGCTTGAAGAGCCAATGGCAGCGGCACTGGGGGCAGGTTTGCCTGTGCATGATGCCAGTGGTTCGATGGTGGTTGATATTGGTGGTGGTACGACAGAGATTGCCGTGATTGCGTTATCAGGCTGTGTGTATGCCGACTCGATTCGCATTGGCGGTGATGTGTTTGATGAGGCCATCATCACCCACGTGCGCCGTACGCATGGTTGCGTGATTGGTGAAACCACAGCCGAGCGCATCAAAACCGAGGTTGGCACGGCATTGGATGATGGCGGTGCGCCCCTTGAGGTTGAGGTACGTGGACGCAGTATGGCAGAGGGCGTGCCAAAAACCTTTACCGTCACCTCAACCGAAATTCAAAAAGCACTGAGCGACCCATTGGCAGGCATCGTTGCAGGGGTCAAGGCAGCTTTGGAACAAACCCCGCCTGAGCTGTCATCGGATATTGCCGAACGCGGTATTGTCTTGACAGGTGGCGGTGCGTTGTTGCGTAACCTTGATGTGTTGTTGTCACGTGAAACAGGCTTGCCCGTGACCGTTGCCGAAGACCCCTTGACCTGTGTCAGCCGTGGCGGCGGGCGCGCGTTGGATTTTATCAATAATAAAGCGCTGAATATGATTTTTGTCTAAGCTAAGCCTGTTACGTTTAAGTGAGGCAAGCTAGCTGGGCAAACGGTTGATGACGATGGCAGCACCATACAGGCAGGCAGGGTAGGCGATGGCAATTACATTGTTTAGTCGCCAGCCGCTCGCGCTGCGCGGTACGTTGATGACAATATTTGTTGCCATTGTGCTGATGCTGCTTGATAGCAAAAACCCCGAATGGTTTGCGCCGCTGCGCAGCTTCACCCATGCGGCCATGCAGCCGATTTATCAGCTATCAAGCTATCCAAGTTTTGTGAGCAACCGTATGCTCGATGACACGCCAACCCATGCTGACGTTTTGCGCCGTGAAAACCTGCAACTGCGCACAGAGCTGATTCACGCCAAGGCACAGCTGCAGCAGCTGGACTATTTGACCGCCGAAAACGCGCGTTTACAAGGTATTTTGTCTGCCACGCCCGTAGAAAATTATCGGCTGGTATTGGCGCAAGTCATCGGCACAGATAGCAACCCATTGCGCCAAATGCTGGTCATCAACAAAGGCAGTGAAGAGGGGGCTCAAATTGGACAAACGGTGATTGATGAAGACGGCATCTTGGGGCAAGTCACCAATGTGTACGCGCACACCAGCCGCGTGCTACTGATTAGCGATGAGCAGCAATCAGTTGCTGTGATCGTCAAGCGCACAGGACAACGCGCGATTGTATCAGGTCGCGGCAATCCACAGTATTTGGCACTTGATTATGTGTTCAAGGCGGCCGATGTGCGCGTTGGTGATGAGCTGATCTCTTCGGGGCTTGGTGAGCGTATGCCTGCTGGGTTTGCGGTTGGGCGCATAGCACGGGTGCAAAGCCAACAAGCAGGTGGCTATGCCGATGTGCAGGTCAAACCTGCGGCAAATTTTGTCAATACCTCGTATGTACTTTTGCTACAGCCCAAAGCCAGCTGGTCAGTCAAGACCCCACCGCCGCTAACCCCCGTCACCCCACCCACAACGGGCGCAAGTCAGTGAGCGCGCAACGCTATGCCCAAATCTGGTAAAGCCAAACCGTGGCAACAATACGCCGCCATCGTCGGCAGTTTGGCGGTCGCCTCGGTGCTCAATATTTATCCGCTATCGGCGGCGTTGGCGTGGTATCGCCCGATGTGGCTGGTGCTGGTGCTGGTGTTTTGGCTGCTAAGTCAGCCTGCGCGGGTAGGGATTGGTGCGGCATTCGCCGTGGGATTGGCAGCGGATTTGCTGCTTGATAGCGACTTGGGGCAGCAAGCCTTGTGCGCGGTGCTGATGGCGTTTTTTGTTAAATTTGTCAATTTGTATTTGCGCCAGCCATCAGCAGGGCTATTGTGGGTGGTGGCCGCAGTCGGGCTGTTGCTCTACCAACTGGTGTTTGTGGTGCTGCAAGTGCTGACCCAAGGGGTGTTTTATCCGCAGTTATTGCTCGCGCCATTGGTCAGCGCGTTGGTTTATCCGTTGGTTGTTTGGGCATTGACGCGTTTGTCGTATTAAATGAATTTTGTTGGGCAACATTTGTTGGATAAAAATTTTATGATACAGCCGATACATAACCACATCGTTCTTGCCTCACGTTCACCACGTCGGCGCGCGCTGCTGGAGCAAGTTGGCGTGGTTCACGGCAGTGTGGCGGCAGACATCGACGAAACGCGGGCCCGCGATGAGTCGGCAGTCGCCTACATCGAGCGCATGGTCGACCAAAAGGCGCAAGCGGCATTGGCCGTGTTACAAAGTGTGCCCACAGGCGCGGCAGCCGATGGCGCAGACAAGCTGGTCATCACCGCTGACACCATTGGCGTGCTGGCAAACGGGCAAGTGCTACAAAAACCTGCCGACTTTGCCGAGGCGTGTACCATGTGGCATGCCATGTCTGGCACGACTCACCAAGTCTGGACAGCCGTACAGGTCACCCGTGTCGGCGTAGCTGACCCAAACACCACCGCGCAAGTGCGATATCAACAGCGCACCCTTGTCAAAACTGAGGTTGAATTTATCACGCTCAGCGATGAGGCCATGGCAGCCTATTGGGCAACAGGTGAGCCACAGGATAAGGCAGGCGGCTATGCCATTCAAGGCATCGGCGCGGCATGGGTCAAGGCGATTTGTGGCAGCTACACCAATGTGGTCGGCTTGCCATTGGTTGAAACGCTGGCCCTATTACGCGCCGCCGATGACTTTGTGCCCCATTAGCCCAAGCGTGCTTTGACCAGCTTAGACAACGCCGCAGGGTCAGCGCGTCCCGTGGTTTGCGCTTTTAGCGCGTTCATCACGCTGCCCATGTGCTGCATACTTGTTGCGCCTTGCTGAGCAATTTCGGCATCAACCAGTGCGGTCAATTCGTCTTCACTCAACGCTTGTGGCAAAAACTCACCAATCACGTCGATTTCAAATTTTTCTTTTTGCGCCAAGTCCTCGCGTCCGTTGTCTTGAAAAATCGCCAATGATTCTTGTCGCTGTTTGGTTTGTTTTTGTAGCACCTCAAGCACGCCATGATCATCAAGCGTGATTTGGCGGTCAATTTCAATCTGCTTAATCACCGCTTGCACATTGCGTAATACTTTAACTTTCTCAAGTTCACGCGCTTTCATCGCGGTTTTGATGGCATCGCTGATTTGGTCTTTTAGCATGATTATCTCGTTTGGTTGCAATGATTTAAAAATTTAGCCACAAAAAAAGCCACTTTGATAAGCGGCTTTTTACAAGTTTGTACAGGTTTAGGAATTTAGACAGCCTAAATTGCCAAACTTCATCACCATCAGCTTAGTAAAGACGCGTGGTGCGTACCGCTTCACGAGAGAGTTTTTTCTTGTAACGCTTAACCGCAGCCGCTTTTTTGCGCTTGCGCTCTTGCGTTGGTTTTTCGTAAAATTCGTGTTTACGCACGTCGGCTAGGATACCTGCTTTTTCGCACGCACGCTTAAAACGGCGGATGGCGATATCCACAGGTTCGTTTTCTTTGACCTTTACTGCTGGCATGAAGACTCCTTTAAGTCTGGTTAAATGAGCAAGGGACATTGGGCTGGCTGTATCGGAGGTTATTAGCAAAATGCGCTCAAATTTTGCATCAGCTCAGACCAGAATCGGGTTAAAAAACCGCCTAAAAAATAGGCATGAATTTTATAAAATCCAACGGTTTAAGTCAAGCCAAATTTGCACTTAATTGGGCAAAAATTTGGCCACGCGATGAGCGATGCCGACAGATTTTCTCCCATCGACTGCGCAAGCATGCTAAAATACCTTATAGCCAGTAATGTTTTGCCACCCGTTTTAACGCCAGCGTGATAAAACGGTAAATGTGCAAACCAGCCGACAAAACGTGTGATGATGGAAGTTTGAGGAAGCCAAATGACGAACAACAAATTTTTGCCCTTGGTGGCGTTGGGCTTGGCAGGTGCGCTCAGCCTAAGCGCGTGCAGCAAGCACGAAGCGGCTGAATACCGCCCCACCGAAGAAATCGCCGCCGAGCAAGGCGAACTGGCACGCGCCAACAATCCACCGCCTGCTGCCTCTGAGCCTGCCACCCCAGCCTCACAATTTGGCGCGTCGGCAACGGCAAATACCGCCAGTGCCTCTGCCAGCAGCACGGCGAGTAGCACCAGCAACACGGTGAGCGCAAGTGCAGGCAGCGCGACCGCGACAGGCAATGTCACCGCCAGTGCCGATACCCAAGCAGGCGAAAAATTGTTCAACAGCGTGTGCAAAACCTGCCATGAGGCAGGCTTGATGGGCGCACCCAAGGTGAGCGACAAAGCCGAATGGCAAGCCCGCCTACAACAAGGCAAAGACACCTTGTATGACCACGCACTTCATGGCTATCAGGGTAAAAACGGTGCGATGCCACCACGCGGCGGTAGCAATGCGTCGGATGATGATGTCAAATCGGCCGTGGATTATATGCTCACCAAATCAGGCGCGGCGAATTCTTAAGCGCGTCCATTCTGTTTTATTGACAATACGCGCGGCTATCGGTGAGCGGTAAAATCTTGACCGCCAACCGATAGCCTGCCTCCCCACCGTGGGTTGCCATCAAGTTGCGCGCCACGCGTAGCGTATAGCGACCTGTGACGGGCAGACAGCCTTGATAAATGCGTGTACCTTTGCCGCCATCATGGCGGCCATCGGGCGCGATGACTTCACCAACATTGGCAAATTCGGGTGTGTCTGAACGCGCAGCCAGCGTCATCGTCATGTATTGGCCGCGGCGGGCGTCTAAGTGATAACGCTGCTCGGTTTGCCGTGGGGCTAATTTGCCCGTATAAGTCGCCGCGATTTGTCCTTGGTCAAATTCAATCGGCTTGCTGGCGGCATGGGCGATAGGTGTGGTGCTTAGCCCGTATGCCAGCCAACTCAATGCGGTTATTTGCTGTAATCGTTTCAATGCTCACTCCTGTTTGTGGTTATTTTACCGTATTCACTACCCTAATAAAATGCGCAGGCGGATCATGTGCCAAGCGCGGCACGGTTTGACAAGGTTTTAAGCACCTTTGTGCCATGGGGATTGGCCATACCCAGCAAGTAAGCGATAGGCAATACCTTGGGCGCGGATTAAGATGACTTTACAGTCATGCGCAGATGCCATCAACTTGCCTAATCTTGGGCAAAACATAGTAAACTAAACGTGTATAAACTGGCTCAACGGTTTATTTTTGTGCGTGTTTTTGCGGCGTACGCCAAGCAGGCATAGACGCTTGCGCACCGCTGATAACCAAAACGTTATACCATCTGGATTGCATAACCCTGATTGATAACTTGAACAACCAAGGAGTTTACGATGATTTATCAAGGGAATAGTATCACCGTGGCGTTGCTTGATGACGGCATTGCCAAATTAGAATTCAATAACCAAAACGAAAGTGTCAATAAATTTGACCAAGCCACACTCAAGGAGTTTGCCGACGCAGTCAGCGCGCTTGAGGGCAATCAAGATATCAAAGGCCTTATTGTCACATCTGGCAAAAAGGTGTTTATCGCAGGGGCCGATATCACCGAGTTTGTCGCCAACTTCAAACAACCCGAACAAGACATTGCCAAGTGGGTGCTTGAAATCAACAAAGTCTTTAACCGTTTTGAGGATTTGCCATATCCCAAAGTTGCTGCCATCAATGGCGCGGCGATGGGCGGCGGCACAGAGATGACATTGGTATGTGATTACCGCGTGATGGCAGACACTGCCAGCATCGGTTTGCCAGAGGTCAAATTGGGTATTTTCCCAGGCTTTGGCGGTTCGGTGCGCTTGCCGCGTTTGATTGGTATTGACAATGCGCTAGAAATCATTGCCACAGGTGACGCGCAAAAACCTGAAGCTGCGCTCAAAGTTGGCATGGTCGATGCGGTAGTACCTGCGGACAAACTTGAAGCGTCTGCGCTTGATTTGGTCAAAAAATGTATCGCAGGCGATCTAAACTGGCAAGCGCGTCATCAAGAAAAACTTGAGCCCGTCAAATTGCCACCGCTTGAGCAAATGATGGCGTTTAACTCCGCCAAAGGTGTGTTGTTTAGCAAAGCCAATCCCAAGCAGTACCCTGCGCCAAAAATCGCGTTAGAAGCCATCGAAAAACACGTCAATTTGCCACGCGACAAGGCATTGGAAATTGAAGCCACCAACTTTGCCAAAGCCGCCAAGACCCCACAAGCCGAAAGTTTGGTGGGCTTGTTCTTAAATGACCAAGCCGTCAAAAAAATGGCGAAAAAATACAGCAAAGATGCGCATGACATCAACAAAGCGGCCGTGTTGGGCGCAGGCATCATGGGTGGCGGTATCGCATATCAAGCGGCTTCCAAGGGCTTGCCAATTTTGATGAAAGACATCAAGTCTGAGCAGCTTGATCTTGGCATGGGCGAGGCAGGCAAACTGCTCAACAAAAGCCTTGAGCGCGGCAAAATCGATGGCACCAAACTGGCGCAAACCTTGTCACGCATTCATCCAACACTCAACTACAGCGACTTTGGCGATGTCGATATCGTGATTGAAGCGGTGGTTGAAAATCCAAAAATCAAACACGCGGTGCTCAAAGAAGTTGAGGGCTTGGTCAAACAAGATGCTATTTTAGCGTCAAATACCTCAACCATTTCAATCACTTATCTAGCCAGCGTGCTTGAGCGTCCCGAAAACTTCGTCGGTATGCACTTTTTTAACCCCGTCCACCGTATGCCATTGGTTGAGGTGATTCGCGGCGAAAAATCATCCGAGCAAGCCATTGCCACCACCGTGGCGTTGGCAGAAAAAATGGGCAAAGTGCCTGTTGTTGTTAATGATTGCCCTGGCTTTTTGGTCAATCGCGTGTTGTTCCCGTACTTTGGCGCGTTTGACTTGCTAATCAAAGAAGGTGCGTCATTTACCCACATTGATAAGGTCATGGAGCAGTTTGGCTGGCCGATGGGTCCTGCCTACTTGATTGACGTGGTTGGCTTAGATACAGGCGTACACGGCGCAGAAGTGATGGCACAAGGTTTCCCAGACCGTATGAAGCCAGACTACCAAGGCAGCATCCAAACCTTGTTTGAGGCCAACCGCTTGGGGCAAAAAAATGGCGTGGGCTTCTACAAATATGAAGCCGACAAAAAAGGCAAACCCACCAAAGTGGCTGACCCTGCTACCTTAGACGTGCTACAACCTGTCGTTGCCGAAAGCCGTGAATTTAGCGACCAAGAAATCATCGACCGCATGATGTTGGCATTGTGCAACGAAACGGTGCGCTGCCTAGAGGACAACATCGTTGCCACCCCTGCCGAGGCAGACATGGCGATGATTATGGGTATTGGTTTCCCACCATTCCGCGGTGGCCCTTGCCGCTACATTGACCAAGTGGGCTTGGACAATTACCTTGCCCTATGTGACAAATACGCGCACCTTGGCAAAGCCTATGAAGCCCCGCAGCTCATTCGCGACATGGCCGCACAAGGCAAGACCTTCTACCCACACGCTTAATGGATAACAACAAGACACAAAGGAGATTACAATGAGCAATTTGAGTGCAAAAGATGTCGTGATTGTCGATGGTGTGCGCACCGCAATGGGCAAATCAAAAAACGGGATGTTCCGTAACGTCCGTGCTGATACCATGTCGGCCGAATTGGTGCGCGCGCTCATCAAGCGCAATGAATTTGACACCAAACTGGTTGAAGACGTGATTTGGGGCTGTGTGAATCAGACCCTAGAGCAAGGCTTGAACATCGGGCGCAATATCGGCTTGTTGGCAGGCTTGCCACGCACCACGGGTGGACAAACCGTGAACCGCTTGTGTGGTTCATCCATGCAAGCCATTCATACCGCCGCCGCCCAAATCATGACCAACCAAGGCGATGTGTTTGTCATCGGTGGGGTTGAGCATATGGGACACGTTGGTATGATGCACGGCGTGGATTTAAACCCGAAGGCCTCAAAACACTATGCCAAAGCGTCTAACATGATGGGCTTGACCGCCGAGATGCTAGGACGCATGAACGGCATTAGCCGCGAAGAGCAAGACGCATTTGGCGTAGAGTCGCACAAACGCGCATGGGCGGCAACGCAAGCAGGGCGTTTTGCCAATGAAATCATCGGTATTGAAGGGCATGACCAAGACGGTAACTTGCAGCTGTGCACCGTTGATGAAGTCATCCGCCCCGATGCCAACTTGGCAGCGTTTGAGGCCTTGCGTCCCGTGTTTGACCCCAAAAACGGTACTGTGACCGCGGCGACCTCATCGGCATTGTCAGACGGTGCGTCTGCCATGTTGCTGATGTCTGCGCAACGTGCCAAAGACTTGGGACTAAAACCACGCGCACGCATTCGCGGTATGGCGATTGCAGGCTGTGATGCGGCAATTATGGGCTATGGGCCTGTGCCTGCCACGCAAAAAGCCTTGAAACGCGCTGGTATGACGCTTGATGATATCCAAACTATCGAGCTCAACGAAGCCTTTGCCGCACAAGGCTTGTCGGTCATCAAGGCGTTGGGTCTGGGTGAGCGTATGGATGACATCAACGTCAATGGCGGTGCTATCGCGCTTGGGCATCCGCTGGGCTGTTCAGGTGCGCGTATCACCGTGACCTTGCTCAACGCGATGGAGCAACAAGACACCCAACTTGGTCTGGCTACCATGTGCATTGGCTTGGGTCAAGGGATTGCCACCATCATTGAGCGCATTTAAACCACTGTAAACGCCGATTAAAAAGCGTTTCAACCCTAAAAAATCCCCACCGTGTTGGGGATTTTTTAGGCGTGCTTAATCCTGCCTGTGGCGATAACCATTTTAAACTTGAGTTTTTGGGGCATAAAACGCTATAGTAAACCATCTTTATCAACCACACGGTGGGCTGTGTCGTTATTTCAACAAATCGTCGTCATGCTGGTGCTGATTGTTTCGGCAGGCTTTTTGGCGATGTCCGAGATTGCGCTGGCAGGGGCGCGCAAGATTAAACTCAAACTGATTGCCGAAGGTGGCGATAAGCGCGCGCTTGATGTCTTGGCGCTGCAAGAGAATTCGGCCGACTTTTTGGCAACCTCACAAATCGGGCTCAATGCCATTGCGATTTTGGGCGGTATTTTGGGCGAGGGCACGTTCCGTCCGTATTTTGCCGCGCTGCTTGCGCCGTGGCTGGATGCGCAGCTGCTTGATACAGTGGCGTTTATCTTGTCGTTTTCTTTGGTCACGTTGGCGTTTATTTTGTTTGCCGATTTGATCCCTAAGCGGTTGGCGATGGTCGCGCCCGAGCGTATTGCGTTGGCGGTCATCGAGCCTGTGCGCTGGGTGGTACTCGTGTGTAAGCCGTTGGCGTGGCTGCTCAATCGTCTATCGGAGCTGATTTTTCGGATTTTTAAAATTGACACCACGCGTGATGATAATATCACATTTGATGACATCTCTGCCGTGGTTGATGCAGGGGCGCAGGCAGGCGTACTGCTCAAACAAGAGCATCATTTTATTGAAAATGTATTTGAGCTTGAAGAGCGCAACGTGCCATCAAGTATGACCACGCGCGAAAATGTGGTGTACTTCACCTTGCACGAAACCGCCGAAAGCATTCGGCAAAAAATCGCAGAATTTCCGTACTCCAAGTTTTTGGTGTGCAATCAGGAGATTGACCAAGTCATCGGCTATGTGGATACCAAGGATATTTTGGTTAAACTGCTCAATCACAACTCACACATTTTGCTCAATGAAACCACAATCCGCACGGTACTGATTGTGCCTGATACCTTGACGCTATCGGAGCTGTTAGACCGTTTTCGCGCGACCAAAGAGAAATTTGCCGTTGTGATGAACGAGTACGCACTGGTGGTTGGCGTGATTACGCTGTCGGATATCATGATGACGGTGATGGGCGACTGGGTTGCCCCGATAGAAAGTGAGCAGCAAATCATTCAACGCGATGAGCATTCATGGCTAATTGACGGCATCACACCGATTGAAAATGTCATGCACACGTTGGGGATTGATGAATTCCCCGATTGGGACAATTATGAAACGTTGGCAGGCTTTATGATGTATAAACTGCGCAAAATTCCGCGCCCTGCCGATGCGGTAGAATATGAGGGCTTTAAGTTTGAAGTGGTTGATATCGACCATCACAAAATCGACCAACTGTTGGTCACGCGCCTTGTGCCGCTTGAAGAGCTAGACTAGGCGTATGGGGGTTGGGATGTTAGAGCTACGCCATTTGTACTTGATGTCAGCGTTACGCGCGTATCAGTCATTGGCAAATGCCGCAGAAGAGCTGCACGTGACCGCATCGGCGGTATCACACCAGCTTAAGGAATTGGAGAGCTATTACGGCATTACGTTGGTCAATCGGCGTTCGCGTCCGTTGTCGTTTACCCCTGCAGGCAAAGAGATGCTGCGCCTAGCCGATATGGTGCTGCCACTGGTTGAGCGCGCCAACGCCAATCTCAAGCGTTTGGCGCACGGGCAAATCGGGCGGCTGCGTCTTGCCTCCGAGTGCCACAGCTGTTTTGATTGGCTGATGCCAATTTTAAACCGCTATCGGCGCGATTGGTCGGATGTGGAGCTGGATTTTGCCAGCGGTTTTGAGCCCCAGCCGCACCAAATGCTGCTGGATGATGACATTGATGTGTTGATTACCGCCAGCCCATTACCACTAGATGGTATTGACTATCTGCCGCTGTTTGAGTACGAAAGCCGCTTGATACTTGCACCCAACCATCCGCTTGCCGCCAAAACCACACCCATCACCCCACAGGATGTCGCACCGTATACCTTAATTGCGTATCCCGTTGATAGCACGCGGCTGGATATCATGACGCGGTTTTTGTTGCCGGCCAATGTTGAACCGAGCAAAATTCGCACCACCGACCTAACCGCCATGCTTGTGCAGTTGGTTGCCAGTGAACGCGGTGTGGCAGCTTTGCCAGATTGGGTGGCGGCAGAATATGAGAAAAAAGGCTGGGTGGTGTCACGCGCATTGGGTGAGGGGGTGTTTTGTGAACTGTATGCCGCCACACGCAGCGATAGCCAGCAGTTGGTATATATGCAAGGCTTTTTGCAGCTACTCAAAGACATGGTCAAGCCTGCACGCCAAGCGTTGTTAAACGGCTAAAACGCTTAAGGCTAAAACGCTCAAATAGTTGTCCAAACCCACCAAAAAAGGGCTATAACAGCCCTTTTTGGATAAACTTTTTGTAGGCGTCAAATCAATTAATTAGCGTTCTTGTTGGCTTGAATAAAAGCTGTGGCTGCGCTCGGTGGTGCGTGCTGCGTCTTCGCTAACGATGGTTGAAGACAAGACGGTGGGATTATCGTGTGTAAGCTCTTCAACGACCAATTCTTCATGGCGCAAGGTCACATCGACTTGTTCGGTGTGGCTTTGCTCGGTGGTGCGTAGGCTGACCTCTTCAACCACCTGCGTCTCAACCTGCACATGGGCGACCTGTTGGCTAAGGACGATTTCGACGGGTTCATCACCCAGTTCAACCGCTTGCCCGTTGATGGTGATTTGCGGCGCGGCGTGTTGGATGCTGGCGATATTCACCAAGCCCTCGTCGCTCAAGGGCGCAACTTGCCCCTGATGTTCAATAACCAAGATTTCTTGCGTTAGGGTGACAGGCACTTGCACGGTTTGGGTTTTGACGTGTTTGCTCAAGCGTACCTGCCCAACATTGACGCGTTCGATTTCAACCTGTGGTTTTTCTGCCAACAGCTCAAGCGTGTTGGTGTTTAAAGCGGTTTGGTGCTGGTTGGTGTTGGTGGCTTGTGGGTCAAACAGGGGCGTTTGGTTGGTTAAAACATCATCTTGCGCCGCTGCCTTATCGCGTTGGTCTTGTACAAAGTTAGCGTCAAGTTGGTTGTCGCGTTTGTCCATGGCTAGCTCCAAAAAAATAGCAGTTGTTGGTTTAAATCTGTGTCTGTTTAGCATAAGCCGTTTGATAGGGCTATAGACCAAACAAACGTTGGTTTTTAGTAAAAGATAAGGAAAAAGGCAGATGAATTTCATCTGCCTTTTGCTTACTTAATCATCCGTTACTTGACCAAAAACCAGTCAAATCAGATGCTTAATGCAGCGATTAACGACGGTTTAGGTCGTCAGTGTGGGTAGTCGTGCCTTGATTTACACGCTCAACACCGTCTTGTTGTACGTCTAGCTCTTCACGGCGTACGGTTTCGTTGAAAGTTTGGGTGCGAGTTTGTGCCACTTTGTCTACGTTTACTTCTTCAGTCACGTAAGTTTGTTTTTGTACGTTGGCACGCTCAGCTTCTAGCTCAACTTCAACGGTTTGGTTGTCGTCACCGATTTGACGGTCAGTTGGGCGGTTTACAGGTGTGCGGTCAATGTGCGCTTGTTCTTCTGTCAAATCAACGTTTACTTGACGGTCTTCAGACACCACATGCTTACCAACGCGTAGTAGACCAGCAACGATTTTGTCTTTATTGACTGTCAAACGCTCTTCTAGTAGTTCAAGTGTGTTAGGCGCTTTGTATTGTTCTTCAGTCAATTGTACAGGCTCAGGCGCTTTTTCAAATACTTGACGGTCACGTACGACTTGTTGCTCAATGCTGTAGTTGTAATCTGGGTCATATTGATCCATACCTTCAACCACGTCTTTGGTCAAGTTGTCAAAATAAACTTCATCACCTGCAATACGCGCTAGACCTGCTGGCACAAGCACTTCTTTTGAGCTAAACCAGCCGCCCACATCAACGATGAAGTAACGGATACGACCTGTGGTATCATCAACCAATGCGCCGTCAATTTTACCGATTTTGTCGTTGTTTACGCCATAAGCAGTGCGGCCAGTTGGGTCAAAGTAGTCGTTACCCAAAACGTCTGGATGTGAATCTTGAATGTCGCGTAGACGCATTAAATTTGCCATGATAATTCTCCATTTATAGTAAAATCTTGGTATTAATTTGACTAGAGTTATAAATTACAAAAAAATTTTTCTAGTAAAACTAATCTAAGATTGTGATTGTTGGTTTGCGTGGGTTTAACATTAAACGGTTAAACCATAATACGCTAAGTGCTCCGCTTAGTGGTTATGATGCGTGCGCTTAACTAAGACAAAGTGTAGGGGAATTAGACAATAGAATGTAGTAGGGTTTCATGAAGTTTTGTTGATACGGTGTAATTGGCGGTTACGACAGGTAAATTGGCGAATGATTGCGTTAAAAGCTCGGCGGTATGCAAGCCAAGTGTAAAAATGCTTGGCATAAAAAAGACCTCTAAGCGTTGGCCTAAAGGTCTGTTGAACGCTAAACCTTGTGGTTTATTCAACCAGCTCAATCGCCAGTGCGACCGCCTCACCGCCGCCGATACATAAACAGGCCACGCCTTTTTTGCCGCCTGTGCGCTTAAGTGAGTGCATCAAGGTGACGACAATCCGCGCACCCGATGCGCCAACAGGATGACCCAATGCACACGCGCCGCCTTCAATATTGACCTTTTGGCTGTCTAGGCCATGCGCGTCAATGGCAGACATGGTGACCATGGCAAAGGCTTCGTTGATTTCCCACAAGTCCACATCGGCAGCTTGCCAACCTGCTTTTTTGAGCAGTTTTTCGATACAGGCAACAGGCGCTTGGGTGAATTCGCTGGGGTGCTGGGCGTGGGTGGCTTGGGCGACAATCCGTGCGATGGGCTGTACGCCTTGTGCTTGTGCGGTTGCCGCGCTCATGACCACCACGGCCGCCGCACCATCAGAAATTGAGCTTGAGTTGGCGGCTGTCACTGTGCCGTCTTTGGCAAAGGCAGGTCGTAGCGTTGGGATTTTGTCCAAGTTGGCTTTGGCAGGCTGCTCATCCGTGTCGATGATAGTCTCACCGTGGCGCGTTTTGACGGTGATGGGTACGATCTCAGCTTTAAAATGCCCGTCACGAATGGCGGTGTTGGCACGGTTGAGCGATTGAATGGCAAATTCGTCCATTTGCTCACGGGTGATGGCTTTTTTATCCGCCATTTCTTGGGCAAATGCGCCCATCAGTTTGCCTGTTTCGGCATCTTCTAGCCCATCGTGCAGCATGGTGTCTTTGATTTCGCCATGCCCCATGCGCATGCCGCCACGTGCTTTGGGCAGCACATAGGGTGCGTTGGTCATCGATTCCATACCGCCTGCCACGATGATGTCAAACTCGCCTGCTTTGATGGCGTTGGTCGCATCCATGATGGCGCGTAAGCCTGAGCCGCATAGCTTGTTGAGGTTAATCGCGCCTGTGCTATCAGGCACACCTGCTAGGCGCATGGCTTGACGGGCAGGGCTTTGTCCCACACCTGCGGTCAAAATGCTGCCCATGATGACCTCATCCACCTGTTCGGCGGCAATGCCTGCGCGTTCAATCGCTGCCTTGATGACCGCTGCGCCCAGTTCTGGGCTAGTCACCGCTGCCAAATCACCTTGAAAACCACCCATCGGCGTACGCGCGCCGCTGACAATCACAACAGCATTTTGTTCCAAGTTTGTCATAGTATATCCTTTGATCAATGAAAAGCCCACAACGCTTGCGGCTAAAATGTTTAAATTTTAACCAGCGCTGCGTCGTGTGGTTATCATGCTTGAGGCATTAACATTTGTCAAATCAAGGCTTTGACTGGGCAATTCAGATTTAATCGGTGTTTATTGGTTGGCGGCCAAAGCTTCGATACGAATCCGCATAACCCTATCGGTGACGCTGTCTAGCGCCTCGATTTGGGCAATGGCGGTGTTCATATGACGCTCTAATACAGGTTCGACCAAAATAATTACGGGCACCTCGCCTGCGGTGTGGGCAGGGCGTTGTAAGATTGCGGCAATGCTGATGTGGTTGTTGCTTAAAATTTGGGTGATGCTGGCCAATACGCCCAAATCGTCTTTGACTTTAAGCCGCAAATAGTAGCCGCTGACAAATTCATCACTGCTAAGCACATAGGTTGGCTGCAATGCCTCAGGCAAAAAGCCCAAGTGGGCCACGCCATGCGCATTGGCCGCTGTCTGCTGGCTTGAGCACGCCAACGCGCGCGCGACATCGACGACATCGGCAACCACCGCCGACGCGGTCGCGCCTGCGCCTGCGCCTGCGCCATAGTACAGAGTCTGCCCGACAGGCTCAGCGTCCACCAACACGGCATTTTTGACACCATTGACATGCGCAAGTAAGCTGTCTTTGGGAATTAGCGTCGGGTGAACGCGCATTTCGATGCCCTCCTGCCCATCTGGCAACGTGCGGCGCACCGCAAAGCCTAGATGCTTGATGCGGTAACCAAGCTCTTTGGCGTACTGCACATCTTGCGCGGTGATACGCGTGATACCCTCACAATACACTTGGCTAAACTGCAAACGAATGCCGAATGCAATCGACGCAAGCAGCGTCAATTTGTGCGCCGCGTCGATGCCCTCGATGTCAAACGTTGGGTCGGCTTCGGCATAGCCCAAGGCTTGCGCCTCTGCCAACACGTCATCAAAGCTACGCCCTTTGTCACGCATTTCAGACATGATAAAGTTGCCTGTGCCGTTGATGATACCTGCCAGCCAGTTGATGCGGTTGCCTGCCAGTGCCTCGCGCAAGGTTTTGATAATCGGGATACCGCCCGCCACTGACGCTTCAAACGCCACTTGCACGCCGTGTTGCTCTGCCAGCGCAAAAATCTCGTTGCCATGCTCGGCAAGCAATGCTTTGTTGGCGGTGACAACGTGCTTGCCGTGTTTAATGGCGGCCACCATCACGTCTTTGGCAACGGTCGTGCCGCCCATCAGCTCAAGCACGATATCGACATCCTGTTGTGCCACGATATCCAACAAATCTGCCGATTGTGCGATGGTCGCAGGCAAATCAGGGCGTGGGCGACGCGTGCCCACATGGGTGATGACAATATCGCGCCCGATGCGCCGCTTGATTTCATCGCGATTGTTTGCCAACAGATTGACCACGCCTGTGCCAACCGTACCCACACCCAAAATTGCCAGGCGTACCGCTGATGGTGCTGCTTGCTGCATAACTTCCTCAAAAACTGATTACAAAACGGATTGAATTTAAAATAACACGCGATTAAGAGATGCCCAACGCACGCGCCAGCTGCTCTGGCGGCAAATAACCACCCAACTGATGGCCATTGACATCAAAAATCGCAGGCGTACCCGATACGCCCAAATCTAGCCCAAGCTGCTGCATACGGCGCACGGGGTTTTCGCAGGGTGGCGCACTAACGGGCAAGCCTTGTTTGGCGGCGGTCATTGCGTGATTGCGGTCAGCGCTGCACCAGATTGCCTCCATAATCGGCATGGTTTGCTCACTGCGCGGCCACGGCAAATAGCGCACTTCAATACCCAGCGCGTTGATACGGTCGATTTCGCTGTGTAGTTTGCGACAGTAGCCGCAATCGGCATCGGTGAACACATAAATCACCGCGCGCGTCTGTCCTTTTGGTCGAAAGATAACCATGTCTTTGGGGTCGAGTGCGGCAAGGGCGACTTTGGTATCAGCGGCGGCAAGATTGGCAGAAATTGGCTCGGGTGCGTCGCCGCCAACCTTGACAATATCACCTTGCACGATATATTGCCCCGTGCTGTCGGTGAAAAAAGCAGGCAGTCCCTCGGCTTTGACCCAGTATAAATCGGGCATTGCGGTTGGCGTGACCGAATTGACCTTGGCATCAATCCCCGATTTTGCCAAATTCGCGGCAAGTTTTTGCTGAATATCGGCGTTATTTTCGTGGCTGACGGTCGCCGCGCTGGCAGGGGCAGCGGTGCTGCTCGCCAATACGGCACTGGCAGCAGGCTCGGGACTGACCACCGCTTGGGTGGTCGATTTTGGCTGGCAGGCACATAGCCACAGCGCGGTTAGGCTCACACTCAAGCCAGTCACGGCGGCGCGCAGGGTGGGGCGATGGGCAAACGGGGTCATCGAAGATTCTCGCAGTGGGTGGCAGAAGGTTTGTCAATCAAACAAAGCCAACGGATAAAAATCTTAATTCACCAAATTTTAGCACAAAAGCGGGGCAATACCTACCTATCGGCTCGCTTGTTGGGCTAAATGCCGTGGCGCGGTTTACAACCGTTACGCGGTGCTACTTTTGCTTACAAGACTTTTGGCAATAAACTGGGTAAACTGACGCGCAAAGCGCTATCGTGCGCTAACAACAGGATAAAACAACATGGCAGTTGGTATTTTGGCACTGCTTGACGATATCAGTACGATTTTGGACGATGTGGCGGCAATGACCAAAGTTGCGGCCAAGCAAACCGCAGGCGTGCTTGGCGATGACTTGGCACTCAATGCCAATCAAGTCTCGGGCGTGCGCGCCAGTCGTGAGTTGCCCGTGGTGTGGCAGGTCGCCAAAGGCTCATTGGTCAATAAGGCGATTTTAGTGCCGTTGGCATTGGTGATTAGCGCGATATCGCCAAAACTGGTCACAGGGTTATTGATGTTGGGCGGTCTGTATCTGTGTTTTGAGGGGGCAGAAAAAGTTGTCGAAAAATTCTTTGGTGACCCTACCGCCAAAGCTGAGACGCAAGCCGATGTGCGATTGGCCAATGCCAATGCTGAGATGGATTTGGCGACATTAGAAAAACAAAAAATCAAAGGCGCGGTACGCACCGATTTTATTTTATCCGCTGAAATTATCGTCATCTCATTGGGCACAATTGACCCAAATGTGCCGCTGCTGGATAAAGCCTTGACGTTGGTTTTGATTGCATTGATTATGACGGCAGGTGTGTATGGCGCGGTCGGCATGATTGTTAAGTTTGACGATGTTGGCGCGTATTTGCAACGCCAATCAGCAAGTGCGGCACAGACGCTTGGGCGAGCAATCATTGCGCTTGCCCCCATGCTCATGAAGCTGCTATCAGTGGTTGGCACGCTGGCGATGTTTTTGGTTGGCGGAGGTATTTTGGCGCATGGTATCGGGGCGCTGCATCATGGCATTGAGCATTTGGGCAATCTGACAGGTGCGTTTAGTGGCGTAACAACCAATCTGCTTAACGGTCTCACAGGCTTGGTGGCAGGCTTGATCGTGCTGGCTGTGGTGCATGTTGTGGAAAAAATGCGTCACCGCGCCTAAGTGTCATATTAGCTTTAAATTAAAACAGGGCAAACGTTGGTTTGCCCTGTTTTGATATTGCTTAATACTTATTGGGTGTCATTTTGCTGGTCAGTACCTTGATCAGCACTTGGTGATGCAGGGCTGGGCAAATCTGCTGCCTTGTTGTCTGTACTGTCGTGATCGTCATGAGCAACAGTGGGCTTGCGTGTCACCACGACAGCGTTTTCTGCCTTCTTGCTGGTGCGTGTTTTGGTTTTGGCAGGTGCTTTATCGCTTGCTTTTGCCTTGCGTGTACGCACTTTGGGTGCTTTTGGTGTGGCAAGGGTCAAAATCCCGACAGTTTGCGGTTTCATTTGCTCAGCCACGCTTTCAATCATGTTTTTGTAGCTGGCAACCGTGGTTTTGGGTCGGTCGGCATCGTCATCATTTTCTGCCGCACGGTTTGCTTCGTTGGCAGGGTCTGAAGGTTCCGCTTGGGCAGGCTGCGCGGCTTGTACCATCTCGGCAGCGTCCTCTGCTTTTTGTGCCAGCGCGTTTTGCGTTTCTGTGTGTTCAGTAGGCTCAACGTTTTCAGTAGGCTTGGTGTTATCAGCCTGTATGGACTGGCTGGCTGCTGGTTCGGTTATTTGCGCTGCCGCACGTTCCTCGATGATTGCACCGCGTGGGTCATTGCTAGCGCGTTGGGTCACAGGGGCAGGGGCGGCGTGGGTTTTGCCTGCATCGGTTTGATATTGCCTCTCGGGTGCGATCATGGCGTGATACTGTGCTAAGCTTTCGTCGCTAAGCTCGCTGTAACCATAATGCTGGCTAAAGAAAGTGCCAAATGCCGCATCTTCAGTCGCGCGAGGTGTGTCGGCGGTTTGCGGTTCGCTAGCGTCAGTCGCTGCGGCATGGTACGCATTCATAGCTTGAATAAAACCACCCACAATGCCTACTTGGGCAATGACTTGCTCAGCATTGGCAAGTTGCGCGGCGATGAACTGCCCGACTGTACCGCTGATGGGTTGTCGCGCGCGGCTTGGCTGTGTAGCAGGTGGCCGCGCTGTCGGTGCGGCGATGGCAAGCTGGGCTTGATACGCACGGTAGGCTTCGCGTGGATCGTTCTTGGCACGGGCATTGGGCGCAAGGCTGATGTTTGTGTCTGCGGTTGGTTTGGCGTCTGCCTCGGTGCTCGTTGGTGTGACGGCAGTAGTTACACTGGTAGTTTGTGCGTTTGTGTTTGCTGGCTTTGCTGTGGCTGTTGGCGCGTCACTGGTTGTTGCGTCGCTTGGTTTAGCCGCAGGTGTGGCAGTTGGCTGCGCGGAGTGATCACTAGCTTGTTGCTGATGTTTTAAGTCATCCAACTGTAAGTGCACGGTGTGGTCTGTGCTATTGCGCTCACGCTCTTTGTGATACACATGCAAGGTTACGTCGTCTGGCGTGTGCGCTTTGTTGTTGCTGCGCTCATGGGTTGCAGCTTTGCTGACAGGCTGTTTGTCCGCTTCGGTGATTGCCACAGAGGCAGTAGTTTGGCTGTCTGCGTTGGCAGCAGGTGGTGTCAGTGGTTCGCCACGCTGTTTTTCACCGCGCGGTTCACGGTGGCTGTTGGGCTCACGCTTGGGCAAATCGGCGGCTTTGGCAGATTTGTCTTTTTCTTTGTTGTCTTTGCCTTTGTCGGCTTTGTCTGCCTTGTCAGTTTTGGCATTTGTCTGTAGGTCGTTGGTTTTTTCTACGCTGCTTTGGCTGTCGTTATCGTTGTTTTGGTCGTTGCGTTTGTTTTTGCGGTTGCGATGTTTGCGATTGCGTCCGCGTTCGGGTTTATCGTCTTGGTTTTTGTCAGTGTGGCTGGTGTCATCGTCGGTTTGGGTTGGCTCAGACGCTTGTGTGCTGATCGGTTCAGCGGTTGGCATTGCCACAGGGTTGAGCTGTCCTTGCACACCTAGGCTGCGTGCACCGCTATTGATGATGCTTTCGATTGCGGCGGCGGCATCTTGGCTGGTGATACTGGGTGTCAGGCTGGCTTGCACGGGTGGCGCAAATAGGTTAGATAGCCATGCCACGGCTTGATTGGCAGCAGGCTGCGCTGCGATAGGCTGGCTAGCAGGTGCAGCAGGCGCGGCGGTTTTGCCAGTCGATTGTTGTGCCGCTTGTGGTTTGGCTTTTTTGCTATCGGTTTTATCGGCTTTATGCTCAGGTTTTTGTTTAGCCGCCTCGTCTTTGTGCGTCTCTGGTGCAGGTTTGGCAGGTGTATCGCTGTCATCAGCAGTGGTTTGGCTGCCAGCAGGGTGACGGCGCGGTGTGTCCTGTTCTTCGGTGTGCCAGTCGCTGGTGTCATAGCCGCGGTTTTGGTAGGCTTGTTGCTCGGTTTCATTGACGCGTTCATAGCTTGATGGGGCTAGTCCGTCGCGGTTGTAGCTTAGGCGAAACTCGGGCGAATCCATGTGCGCGTGTGGCAAAATCGTGATGCGTGTGCCGCTTTCTTGCTCAAGATACACTAAGCTTTCGCGTTTTTCATTGAGCAAAAACGCTGCAATCTCGGTGGGTACGTCGACTTGAATTTCGCCTTGACGCTCTTGTAAGGCTTTTTGCTCAACTTGGCGCATGATGGACAACGCCAATGAACGCAAATCACGAATCATGCCTGTGCCGTGACAGCGTGGGCACCGATAACCTGTGGCTTCTTCTAATGACGGGCGCAGGCGTTGGCGGCTCATCTCAAGCAAGCCAAAGCGTGAAATCTCGGCAAATTGCAGGCGTGCGCGGTCATTTTTGGTTGCGTCTTTGAGGCGGTTTTCGACTTGTTTTTGGTGCTCGTCGCTGCTCATGTCGATGAAGTCAATGACAATCAAGCCGCCCATATCGCGCAAGCGCAGCTGACGGGCGATTTCGTCCGCCGCCTCAAGGTTGGTATTAAACGCGGTTTCGCTGACATCTGCGCCTTTGGTGGCTTTTGATGAGTTGATGTCGATGGACACCAACGCTTCGGTTTGGTCGATGACGATAGAGCCGCCCGACGGTAAACGCACCTCGCGTTGGTAGGCGGTCTCGATTTGTTTTTCGATGCCAAAGCGCGCAAACATCGGCTCATAGTCAGTGTATTTGCGCAGTTTGGATAGCTGCTGTGGCATAACGGCTTCGATAAAATTCGCCGCTTCGTTATAAGCGTATTCGTTATCGATCCAGATTTCGCTGATATCATCACGCAGATAATCACGCACCGCACGCGTCACTACGCCTGCCTCTTGGTGCAACAGCCGCGGTGATGGGTAATTTTGGTATTGCTGCTGAATGCTTTGCCAAATGGTCAAAAGGTGGTCAAGATCGTGTTGCAGCTCCTCAACGCTGCGTCCCACGCCTGCCGTGCGGATAATCACGCTCATGCCTTTGGGCATTTTAAGCTCGTTTAAAATTTGCTTGAGCTCTTCGCGGTACTTGCCCGAAATCTGACGAGAAATACCGCCCCCGCGTGTGTTATTAGGCATTAATACCAAATAACGCCCTGCCAGTGAAATAAACGTCGATAACGCCGCGCCTTTGTTGCCGCGCTCCTCTTTTTCAACTTGCACAATCAGCTCATCACCTTCTTTGATTAGCTGCTTGATGTTTTGTCCGCTGCGGGGGTCGCCCGACAAGTACTCGCCAGCGATTTCACGAATCGGCAAAAAGCCCTGACGCTCTGCGCCATACTCGACAAAAACCGCCTCAAGCGATGGCTCAACACGAGTGACGTGTCCTTTATAGATATTGGCTTTTTTTTGCTCGCGAGTGCGGTTTTCTAGGTCAAAATCGTACAGATGGTTGCCGTTACATAAGGCGACGCGAATTTCTTCGGCGTGGGTGGCGTTGATTAAAATGCGTTTCATGCGTGCTCCTTGGGATCGGGCAGCATAGACCACTTGGCGGTTTGCCAAACAATCAAAGATAAAACCGTGATACAAAGCTACAACGGGGTTGTTACGCGCAACAAATTGCCTACCAAACGCTTGGTTTCACCCACTATTTTAGCCGCCTACTGCTATCAAGCAATACCTATTGCCCATCAATACCTATTGCCCATCATTGGCATCGATGTGATATACACCGATATCAGCAGCCAATTTTGGCAAACAATTAAAACAACGCATCGACTAGCAACGCGTTTAAAAACTTACATAAACCCTTAGCACACCCGCTAAATTTGTTCAATAACGCTAAGGCTTGCTAAGCTGATTGGCTTGGCACGATCGGGCAATTTTAAGTCGTCTGACGTGGCACATTGGCGTGCTGGTCAAACTGATGCATAAAATATCGCGCATTTTAGTGGCACTTGATATAACTGGATAATTGCTATCAAGCCATGCGGCTGTGTCATGCTAAAGGCTGTATATTCGGTAAATGTTGCTGAGCGGCTTCCTTGGTTGAATCAAACTTAAATTTAGTCATCGGCTACAACGGACGTTGTAGGCAATCAGCGTAAAACGGTGTATTATCTTCTCGTGGTCTGTGTGCTGACCCTAGTAAATTTTGTCAAACATAGGGTTTAAAAAATCGGTTGATTTAGTGGGCGCGGCACGGTTGGACAAAAATCACCGTTACAACGGTTGAGCCAACCAAGCGGTTTGTTAGGCCGCTTAAATGATTTAGCTACTTGAGCAAATTCACGCAGCATTGGACGCAGTGCAGCGTACAACAAGCGCATAGCCGCCATCTCACTAAACTGCTAAACTATAGCAAATTTTTCAACCAACGGCTATCAAAATATGACCACAGGTACGCAAAACCGTCCTGAACGTGGCACAGCGCAAACACTGCCCAATGCCCAAACCAACCCCCAGACAGCACACAAAACGCCACAATCGGCGGATGATGCAATCAGCAATTTTGCCCAAGTCAATTATCTGACCATCACGCGTCAGCAGCATGACCAGCGCATTGACAATTTTCTGTTGGCACGGCTCAAAGGCTTGCCGCGCGCGCATATTTACCAAATGATTCGCGCCGATGAAGTGCGTATCAACGGCAAACGTTGTAAGCCGCACGACCGCCTACAACGCGGTGATGTGGTGCGTATCGCCCCTGTGCGTTTGGCAACGCGTGCCGCGCCTGTGATTGGACAGGTGTTTGCCGACAGTCTGCTCACGCGTGTAGTTTATGAAGATGATGGCCTACTGGTGCTCAACAAACCTGCAGGCATGGCGGTGCATGGCGGTAGTGGCGAATCGTTTGGTGTGATTGAGGCGATGCGTGTGGCGACAGGTAAAAAGTATTTGGAATTGGTGCATCGTATCGACAAGGACACATCTGGACTTTTGATGATTGCCAAAAAACGCAGCACACTCAAACATTTACAACAAGCTTTGCGCGAAAAAACCATCCAAAAAACCTACCTGTGCCTGACACAAGGCTGGCTTGACACAGACTGCACGTTGATTGATCAGCCGTTGCTCAAATTTACCCTGCCAAATGGCGAACGCCGCGTCAGAGTGGATACCAAATCCGATGACAGCAAGCCTGCCCAAACGCGTGTGCGTTGCCGACAACGCATGACGCTGCACGGGCACAAAATCAGCCTGATTGAAGCCCAGCCTTTGACGGGGCGCACGCACCAAATTCGCGTGCATTTAGCCAGTTTAGGCTTGCCGCTATTGGGCGATGACAAATACAATTGCCATGCAGCGGACAATGCCGCGCTTGGCGTGCGTCGCCTGTGTCTACACGCGTATCAACTTGATATTGACAGCTATCCCACCATTGAGGCAGATTTGCCCGAAGATATGCAAACGCTGCTGGCACACGCCCAAAACAGCTAACCAAAACGCCAATCAAAAATGCAAAAAAACCGACAAGGCCTCACACCATGCCAGCCAACCATACACCAAATTTTAAACAAAAATCGCTGATTATCTTTGACTGGGACGGCACACTGATGGATTCAATTGGTTTGATCGTCGAAAGTATGCGCCATGCTGCCACCCAGCACGGTTTGGCAGTAAGCGACGAGGCAACGCGCGGTATTATCGGCTTATCCATGCAAACTGCCGTCGCAACGCTGTTTGCCGATGTGCCTGAACGCCACGCCGACTTGGTGCAAGATTATGGCGCGTATTATGTCCAACACTGCCACGATGACACTCTGTTTGTAGGGGTCGCCGAGCTGCTACACAGCTTGCACGCACAAGGCAAAACGTTGGCGGTCGCTACGGGCAAAAAACGCCAAGGCTTAGCGCGTGTACTGCCGCAAACAGGCGTTGAGGCGTTGTTTAGTGTGACGCGCTGTGCTGATGAGGCAGCAGGCAAACCTGATCCACTGATGCTGCGCCAAATTTTGCAAGTCACTGGCAAAGCGGTTAGCGATGCGGTCATGGTTGGCGATAGCGTGCACGATTTGCGCATGGCGCACGCCATCGGCATGGACAGTATTGCAGTGACCTACGGCTGCGCGACTGCTGATGTATTGGCAGATGAACAACCCAGCGCGATGGTCGATAGCGTGGCAGCTTTGGCAGCGCTGTTGGTCTAACAGTGCTCAAAAGGGCGCACGGTTGGTAGGCAACACGCGTTTGGTTTAAAATACCCTTTGCCAACTTGTGCGCCTTGACTCAAACACTGCTTTGATTTGCCTGATATGTCTAAATAATTTGCCATGACTGAAGAACTGCTGATTAATGTCAATACCGCCGAAAGCCGCGTTGCCGTGCTCGAAGACGGCGTTTTGACCGAAATTTTTATCGAGCGCCAGCACAAACTTGGCATTGTTGGCAATATTTATCTGGGCACTGTGGTGCGCGTGCTTCCAGGTATGCAGGCGGCGTTTGTCGATATCGGGCAGGCGCGTACGGCATTTTTGCATATCAATGACATGCAGCCGCACAAAGCTGCCAAACCACCATCTGATAGCCATGCCCAAACCGATACCACCCAATTGGTCACGACAGCGCAACCACTATCGATTGAGCAACGCCTGTACGAAGGTCAACGCCTAATGGTGCAAGTCATCAAAGACCCACTGGGTACCAAAGGCGCGCGCTTGACGACGGATATTTCATTGCCGTCGCGTTACTTGGTGTATTTGCCGTTTGGTGCCAGCGTCGGTATCTCACAACGCATTGATGGCGACGAACGTGCGCGTCTAAAAACCATTTTGGGCGAATTGCTGCACCAAGTCGGCCTAGGCGGCGGTTTGATTGCGCGCACAGCGGCAGAAAACATACCGCCTGCTAAACTTGAACAAGATATTTACTACCTGTTACAACTGTGGCGCACCGTACAAGCACGCTATCAGCACACCGCCGCGCAAGTTAATAAACGCAATGCATTGATCTATCAAGATTTATCGTTGCCACTGCGCGCCTTGCGTGACTTAATCAGCGATGACACCAAACGCTTGACGGTAGATCACGCGCAAGTTTTTGCCGAGATGCGCCAGTTTGCCAAGGAATTTGTGCCCGCCATTTACCCCGCCATTCAACACTATGACGGCAAACAGCCATTGTTTGATATGTACCGCGTTGAGGATGACCTCAAAGATGCACTTGACCGCCGCGTCAATCTGCCATCAGGTGGTTATCTGATTATCGACCAAACCGAGGCGATGACAACGATTGACGTCAATACAGGCTCATTTGTTGGCGGGCATAGCCTTGAGGACACGGTTTATAAAACCAACTTAGAAGCCGCCCATGCCATTGCCCGTCAGCTACGCCTGCGTAACTTGGGTGGTATCATCATCTTGGATTTTATCGACATGGCAGAGCAGGCGCACCGTGACGAGGTGCTGGCAAGCCTGCAGACCCAACTGGCGCGTGACCATGCCAAAACTAACATCAGCAACGTCTCAGCACTCGGGCTTATCGAGATGACGCGCAAACGCACCCGTGAGAGCCTGCAGCAACAACTGTGTGAACCCTGCCCAACCTGCCACGGTAAGGGCGTGATTAAAAGCCGTGAAACCGTCTGTCTTGAAATTTTCCGCGAAATCATGCGCTGCGCCCGTGCCTACCACGCGCCCAAAAAATTTAGTGTATTAGCGCACCCAAGTGTCATCGAGCTGCTGCAAAGCGCGGAAGCCGATACCTTAGCAGAGCTTGAATATCTGCTTGGACGCGCCATCAACCTACAGCCTGACAACCGCTATAGCCCTGCCCAATACGCGATTTTGCTTGACTGACTGAGCCGCCAACGCATCGCGCAAGATAAATAAAAATCACGTTTTAACTTGCATTTAGCGCACAACCTGCGTATAATACTGCCCACTTACGAATATAGGGCGCGGCTAATCGCAAAGTGCTATAACGCACTTATACATGCATTAGTCTACATGTATTAGACGCATAATGCCCCAAGCGACAGCTGCTCCATCGTTTGCAGCACCCATAAATGTCGAACAGTTTCACCCAATTTGCTTAAGCAATTTTGCAAAGGAATGTGAGACTGGAATTTTTTTTGTTTTTAAAAATTGCGTGAAATACAGGCGTATATAACAAACAAAATTTTGGCATACGGTGACAGGCAGTTTTTAGCAGTAACCGCTTGATTCTTTATGGCTTTTTACCCCAACGTATAGGGAGCATACTGGCATGGCTAACCAGAAAATCCGTATCAGACTTAAATCATTTGACCATCGTCTGATTGACCAATCGGCACAAGAGATTGTCGATACCGCCAAACGTACTGGTGCGCAGGTTCGTGGTCCTGTGCCACTACCTACCCGTATTGAGCGTTTTAACATCTTGACATCGCCTCACGTAAACAAAGACGCGCGTGACCAATATGAAATCCGCACGTTCAAACGCATGGTTGATATCGTCCAGCCAACTGACAAAACAGTTGATGCATTGATGAAACTTGACCTAGCTGCAGGCGTGGATGTCCAAATCGCCCTAGGCTAAGCCTAAGCGTGGACATCGTTGAATAGATTGTTGAGCAGATTGAACAACAGATAAACAGAGGTAACAACATGGCGATTGGTTTAGTCGGAAAAAAATGCGGCATGACTCGCGTCTTCACCGAAGCAGGTGTGTCAGTGCCTGTGACCGTGGTTGAAGTCACCGCCAACCGCATTGCACAAATCAAAACCACAGACACAGACGGCTATGAAGCGCTACAAGTCACCACAGGTACTCGCCGTGACAGCCGCGTGAACGCCGCCCAAAAAGGCCACTTTGCCAAAGCAGGCATCGCTGCTGGTCGTGGCGTATGGGAATTTCGTGCCGAAGCTGGCGAACTTGACAACCACCAAGTTGGTGGCGAATTGCTAGCAGACTTGTTTAGCGTCGGTCAAATCGTTGACGTAACAGGTCAAAGCAAAGGTAAAGGCTTCCAAGGCGGCGTGAAGCGTCACAACTTCCGCACCCAAGATGCCACCCACGGTAACTCAGTTTCGCATCGCGTATTGGGTTCAACGGGTCAAAACCAAACCCCAGGTCGCGTATTTAAAGGCAAAAAAATGCCTGGTCAAATGGGTAACAAACGCGTCACTGTGCAAGGTTTGGAAGTCATTTCGGTGGATGCCGAAAAAGGTATCTTGGTCATCAAAGGCGCAATTCCTGGTGCCAACGGTGGCGATGTGATTGTACGTCCGTCGGTTAAAGCTTAATCAAGGGGATAAACGTGAATCTAAACACAGTAACAGGTTCGGCGGTTGAGCTATCAGACGTAGCATTTGGTCGTGAATTCAACGAAGCATTGGTTCACCAAGTGGTTACCGCCTACTTAGCAGGCGCACGTCAAGGCAGCCGCGCGCAGAAAACTCGCGCTGAAGTCTCTGGCGGTGGCAAAAAGCCATGGCGTCAAAAAGGTACAGGCCGTGCGCGTGCAGGCTCTATCCGTAGTCCAATTTGGGTCGGTGGTGGTCGTGCATTTGCAGCCAAACCACAAGACTGGTCGCAAAAAGTCAATCGTAAAATGTATCGCGGCGCAATGCAGTGCATTTTAGCAGAGTTGATTCGTCAAGACCGTTTGGTATTGGTCGATGAAATCCGCGTATCTGAGCCAAAAACCAAAGAATTGATTGGCAAGCTAAAAGACCTCAACGCACCAAAAGCCCTAATCGTCACTGACGAAGTGGACGAAAACCTATACTTGGCAGCGCGCAATATTCCGCACGTCAATGTATTGGGCAGTAAAGAGATTGACCCGGTTAGCCTCATCGCCTTTGACAAAGTGGTGATGTCGGTTGCCGCCGCCAAAGAACTTGAGGGAGTATTAGCATGAACAACGCCAGACTGTATCAGGTGCTAAAAGCGCCCGTATTTTCTGAAAAATCACAACGTTTGGGCGATACTTTAGGCGTACAAGTGTTCCGCGTCGATGTGAATGCTACCAAACGTGAAATCAAAAAAGCCGTTGAAATGATGTTTGACGGGGTTGAAGTGGTTAAAGTCAATACCCTAAACGTTAAAGGCAAGACAAAGCGATTTGGTCGCACGGTCGGTCGTCGTCAAGACTACAAAAAAGCCTATGTGACCTTAAAAGCTGGTCAAGATGTTGCTGTTTCAGCTGACAACACAGCCAATGAAGCAGTCAGTGCAGACGTAGCGGATAACGCTGCTGTCACCAACGAATAAGGATACCTTTCATGCCTATCGTAAAAGCCAAACCAACATCACCAGGTCGCCGATTTGTCGAAAAAGTTGTGCATCCACACCTTTATAAAGGTCGTCCTTATGCCGCTTTGGTCGAATCAAAACGCAAATCTGGTGGTCGTAACAATAACGGACGCATTACCACGCGTCACGTCGGTGGTGGTCACAAACAACACTACCGTTTGATTGACTTCAAACGCACCAAGGACAACATTCCAGCGGTGGTTGAACGCATCGAATACGATCCAAACCGTACCGCACACATCGCGCTACTAAAATACGCCGATGGTGAGCGTCGCTATATCATCGCACCACGTCGCTTGCAACAAGGTGACACGGTGATCTCTGGTGAAAGCGCGCCAATCCGTCCAGGTAACTGCTTGCCACTACGCAGCATTCCTGTGGGTACCGTGATTCACAACATTGAGCTAAAAATTGGCAAAGGCGCACAAATTGCGCGTTCTGCAGGTGCTAGCGTACAGTTGTTGGGTCGTGATGGACAATACGCCATCGTGCGTTTGCGTTCAGGCGAAACACGCCGTATCCACATCAATTGCCGCGCGGTTATTGGTGAAGTGTCAAACACCGAAAACAACTTGCGCTCATTGGGTAAAGCAGGTGCTAGCCGTTGGCGTGGTATCCGCCCAACCGTTCGCGGTACGGCCATGAACCCAGTAGACCACCCACACGGTGGTGGTGAAGGTCGTAACTTCGGTAAACACCCAACCAGCCCATGGGGTCAAAAAGCTAAAGGTCTGAAAACTCGTACCAACAAGCGCACTGACAACATGATCATCCGTCGCCGTCGCGTCAATAAGAAATAAGGAATCGTTGCATGCCTCGTTCATTGAAAAAAGGTCCATTCATCGACGCGCACTTGTTTGCCAAAGTGGAAAAAGCGTTGGAGACCAACTCACGCAAACCCATCAAAACTTGGTCACGTCGCTCGATGATTTTGCCACAAATGGTTGGCTTGACTATCTCTGTGCATAACGGTCGCACCCACGTGCCTGTTATCGTCAATGAGCAAATGGTCGGTCACAAACTTGGTGAATTTGCCCCAACGCGTACTTATCGCGGACACGGCGTAGACAAGAAAGCTAAAAAATAAGGTGCTTATTATGGAAGTAACTGCAAAATTACGCGGTGCCGCCATCTCGGCACAAAAAGTACGCCTAGTCGCTGATGAAGTGCGTGGTAAGCCTATCGAGCGCGCTTTAGACATCTTGACTTTTAGCAACAAAAAAGCGGCTAAATTGGTCAAAAAATGCCTAGAGTCAGCGATCGCTAACGCTGAGCACAACAACGGTCTAGACATTGATACCTTGCGCGTATCAACCATCTACGTTGATGAAGGCATCACGCTAAAACGCATCATGCCACGTGCCAAAGGTCGCGCTGACCGTATCAGCAAGCGTACTTGTCACATCACAGTTAAGGTAGGGGTATAACATGGGTCAAAAAGTCAATCCAATCGGTATCCGTCTTGGTGTGATTCGCAAATCCAACGCCAACTGGTACGCCGACCCAAAAAAATACTCAGAATACTTAATCAACGACCTACAAGTTCGTAAGTATCTTGAGAAAAAATTTAACGACAGTGGCAAAAATTCAAATGCCTCTGCCATGGTTAGTAACATCGTGATCGAGCGTCCAGCAGGCGCAGCAAAAATCACCATTTCTACCGCACGCCCTGGCGTGATCATCGGTAAAAAAGGTGAAGATATTGAAAAGTTGCAAAAAGAGCTAACCCAATTGATGGGCGTGCCTGCGCAAGTCAATATCGAAGAAGTGACCCAGCCTGACCTAGATGCACAATTGGTAGCCCAAAGCATTGCCTCTCAGCTTGAGCGTCGTGTGATGTTCCGTCGTGCCATGAAACGTGCGGTACAAAACACCATGAAAGCAGGCGCACAAGGCATCAAGGTTGAGCTATCAGGTCGCCTAGGTGGTGCTGAAATCGCCCGTACTGAGTGGTATCGTGAAGGTCGTGTACCATTGCACACCTTGCGCGCCGACATCGACTACGCCACCGTACGCGCCGAAACCACTTACGGCACCATCGGTGTTAAAGTGTGGATTTTCCGCGGCGAAATCTTAGACGGCATGAACCGTATTTACAACCCCGTCAAAGAAGACAAGCAAGCGCGCGCACCACAAAAACGCCGTAGCCGTGGCAGCAACCGCCAAGCCAAAGACAGAGGTTAATCAACTATGTTACAACCAAAACGTACCAAGTTCCGTAAAGTACAAAAAGGACGTAATACGGGTTTAGCCCATCGCGGTAGCAGCGTATCCTTTGGTACAATCGGACTTAAATCAGTTGAGCGTGGACGTATGACTGCTCGCCAAATCGAAGCGGCACGTCGTACTATTTCACGTCGTATCAAACGCGGTGGTAAAATCTGGATTCGCGTATTCCCAGACAAACCAATTACCGAAAAACCCCTAGAAGTACGTATGGGTAAAGGTAAGGGTCCTGTAGAATACTGGGTCTGCGAAATCAAACCAGGCAAAATGCTGTATGAAATCGAAGGCGTAAGCGACGAGCTTGCTATTGAAGCCTTCACCCTAGCAGCAGCAAAACTGCCATTTAAAACCACCATTGTTAAACGGACGATAATGTAATGAAGATCAGCGAACTACGCGACAAATCAGTTGAAGAGCTGACCCAGTTACTGGATGAAAAACAGCTTGAAGCGTTTCGTCTACGCATGGCAAAAGCGACCAATCAATTGGGTAACACCCATGAGATCCGCAACAACCGTCGCACCATCGCCCAAATCAAAACGCTTTTGACTGAAAAACAAGCGGCTAACCAATCAGCTAACGACACAGCGCAAGGAGTCTAACTGTGAGTGAAGCAATCGCAAACCCATTAGAAGCCGAAGCAACCCCAGAGGTGCATAGCGCCGATCACGGTACTTTGATTGGTAAAGTTGTCAGCGACAAGATGGATAAAACCATCACTGTACTTATTGAGCGTCGTATCCGCCACCCAAAATATGGCAAAATGATTCGTCGCTCAAGCAAGCTACATGCGCATGATGAAAACAACACCTGCGGCATGGGTGACATCGTACGTATTCGCCAAACCCGCCCACGTTCAAAAACCAAAACTTGGGAATTGGTCAATATTGTAGAAAAAGCCCAAGAAATTTAATCATACATTCGTGATTAAACCCTTGGCAAAGGCTAGACCGATCTATGCTTTTAATACATCTAAATGCATAGATTGGTTCAACACCTTTCAAACAAAGCTATTGTAAAAAAATTGCAAAACAAACTGGCATCTGCTAGAATATGTCACCTTAAAAATTGGCTATGCGAAGGCTAGCCAATTTGTGTATTTATTATTGGCGTACGTGGTTAAATGCGCCATAGCAGACAGGCAGACTTGTTTTGCCAATCAGGAGTAACGCGATGATTCAGACTGAAACAATGCTGGAAGTTGCTGATAACAGTGGTGCAAAACGAGTCCAGTGTATCAAAGTACTGGGCGGTTCTCATCGTCGTTATGCATCAGTCGGCGACATCATTAAAGTGACCGTAAAAGAAGCAATTCCACGCGGTCGTGTCAAAAAAGGTGATGTAATGAACGCGGTAGTCGTACGTACCAAATTTGGTGTACGTCGTCCAGATGGTTCAGTACTACGCTTTGATGACAACGCAGCTGTGCTGCTCAACAACAACAAAGCGCCTATTGCTACCCGTATCTTCGGGCCAGTAACGCGTGAGCTACGTAGCGAACAATTTATGAAAATTGTTTCTCTAGCCCCAGAAGTATTGTGAGGTGAAGCATGGCAAAACTACGTAAAGGTGACAACGTTATCGTACTAGCTGGTAAAGATAAAGGCAAGCAAGGCGTTATCTTGGCAGTTAAAGATGACCGTGTCAAAGTTGAAGGCATCAACATTGTCAAAAAACACCAAAAGCCCAACGCGATGACGGGCAAAGAAGGTGGCATCATTGCACAAGAAGCCTTCATGCATATTTCTAATGTGGCAATCTTTAACGCCACAACCCAAAAAGCAGATCGTATTGCTTACCAAATCGGTGAAGATGGCAAAAAACAGCGTGTCTATCGCTCATCTGGTGAAGTCGTGGCGACTGCGTAACGAGTAAAGGGTAATCGTAATGGCAAGACTCAAAACGCAATACAATGACCAACTCAAAGCCCAGCTACAACAAGAGCTTGGCTTGAAAAACGTCATGGAAATCCCCAAAATTACCAAGATCACATTGAACATGGGTGTGGGTGGTGCAGCACAAGATAAAAAAATCTTGGAAGGTGCACTGTCTGATATGACTGCAATTGCAGGTCAAAAACCTGTCGTGACCAAAGCGCGTAAATCAGTCGCGGGTTTCAAGATCCGTGAAGAATGGCCAATCGGCTGTAAAGTTACTTTGCGCGGCGAACAAATGTATGAATTCTTGGATCGCTTGATATCTATCGCGATTCCTCGTATTCGTGACTTCCGCGGCTTTAGCGATAAAGCCTTTGATGGTCGTGGTAACTACTCATTGGGTATCAAAGAACAAATCGTATTCCCTGAAGTGGATTTCGACAAGATTGACCGTATTCGCGGTATGGATATCACCATTACGACAACAGCAAAAACCGACGAACAA
Organism: Faucicola sp. SE7633; assembly: GCF_059264685.1. Taxonomy (NCBI): domain Bacteria; kingdom Pseudomonadati; phylum Pseudomonadota; class Gammaproteobacteria; order Moraxellales; family Moraxellaceae; genus Faucicola; species Faucicola sp. SE7633. The sequence goes on from NZ_JCADBW010000001.1 coordinate 107,919, forward strand.
GGTCGTGCGCTGCTGAAAGCCTTCGGCTTCCCATTTCGTTAATGGCATGCCCAATCGCTTAAGGATATAGGAAACTATGGCAAAGAAAAGTATGATTAACCGTGAGCTGAAACGCGAAGCGATGGTGGCAAAATATGCCCCAAAACGTGCTGCGTTAAAAGCCATTATCAACGATAGCAATGCCAGCGATGAAGAGCGTTTGGATGCAATGCTTGCCCTACAAGCACTACCACGTGATGCTTCGCCTGTGCGTTTGCGTAACCGCTGTGCGATCACAGGTCGCCCACACGGTTATTTCCGTAAATTTGGTCTGTCACGTAACATGATTCGTGAAAAAGTCATGCAAGGCGACGTGCCAGGCGTACGTAAAGCAAGCTGGTAAGGGGATATAAGATGAGTATGCAAGATAGCGTCGCTGATATGCTAACCCGTATCCGCAATGCCCAAATGGCACAGAAAGCATCTGTCACCATGCCAGGCTCAAAATTACGTAAATCAATCGCTGATCTGTTGGTTAGCGAAGGCTATATCGCCTCAGCAGAGCTCGAAGATGTGGGTAATGGCAAAACCGAACTTACGCTTGAGCTAAAATACTACGAAGGTAAGCCAGTTATCGAGTTGTTGCAACGCTACAGCCGTCCAGGTTTGCGCCAATACCGCTCAGCGGCTGACCTACCCAGCGTCCGTCAAGGCTTGGGTGTGGCAATTATTTCAACCAGCCAAGGCATCATGAGTGACCGTGAAGCGCGTAAAGCGGGTATCGGTGGTGAAGTGATTGCATTGGTTGCCTAAGGGCAATTGGTTTGGCAGGCATTCGCGGCGCGTCCACGTTTGCCTGTTTATTTTTGGTTAGAGCTGATTCATTGAATCGGGTCATTTTTAGAGCAGGAATTACCGTTATGTCTCGTGTGGCTAAAGCCCCTGTAACCTTGCCAAATGGCACCAGCGTTACATTGAACGGTCAGCAGGTCGAAGTGAAAGGCAGCAAAGGCACGTTGTCTTTACACCTGCATGATTTGGTCGAGCTAAAACAGGAAGAAAACAGCCTTATCGTCTCACCTGTTGTCGATACCAAAGAAGCGTGGATGCACACAGGTACTGTGCGTGCGCTAATCAACAACATGGTTAAAGGTGTGAGTGAAGGTTTTGAGCGTCGTTTGCAGCTTATCGGTGTTGGTTACAAAGCCGCTGTTGCTGGCAATAAAGTCAATTTAAACCTTGGCTATTCACATCCCATCGAATACGTCTTGCCAGAAGGCGTGACCGCAGAAACCCCAAGTGCAACAGAAATCGTTTTGCGCTCAAGCGATAAGCAAAAATTGGGTCAAGCGGCAGCCAATATTCGCGGATATCGTCCACCAGAGCCTTACAAAGGTAAAGGTGTACGCTATAGCGATGAATATGTGGCACGTAAAGAAGCTAAGAAAAAGTAAGGTGAATGGGATATGTTGGATAAAAAATCTGCTCGTTTGCGCCGTGCCAAAAAAACCCGTGCTCACATCCGTGTGTTGGGTGCAAACCGTTTATCGGTAAACCGCACTGGTCGTCACATCTATGCACAAGTGATCTCGCCAACAGGCGGGGAAGTTCTAGCACAAGCCTCAACCTTGGACGCTAGCCTTCGCTCAGGTCAAACCAGCAACATTGAAGCGGCTACAGCCGTGGGTAAATTGATTGCTGAACGTGCCAAAGCAGCGGGTATCACTAAGGTTGCATTTGACCGCAGCGGCTTTAAATATCATGGTCGCGTAAAAGCGCTGGCTGAAGCGGCGCGTGAAAATGGATTGGAGTTCTAATCATGGCAAAAGTCGAACAAACAGACGGATTGGTTGAACGCTTGGTAGCGGTCGATCGCGTAGCAAAAGTGGTTAAAGGCGGTCGTATTTTTTCATTCACGGCTTTGACGGTGGTAGGTGACGGCAATGGTCGCGTAGGCTTTGGTCGTGGTAAGGCACGTGAAGTACCTGCCGCTATCTCAAAAGCACTAGAAGCTGCCAAACGCAACATGATTACCGTAGATCTAGATGGTAACACCTTGCAGCACCCAATCCATGCACGTCACGGTGCAAGCCGCATCTACATGCAACCTGCCTCAGAAGGTACTGGAGTTATTGCTGGTGGTGCGATGCGTGCTGTACTTGAAGTGGCTGGCGTACAAAACGTTTTGGCGAAAACTTATGGATCTACCAATGCCGCAAACGTAGTACGTGCGACATTTAATGGTCTAAAACAAATGTCATCGCCAGAGCAAGTTGCAGCCAAACGCGGTAAAACCGTTGAAGAAATTTTGGGCTAAGAGGTGAATGAACATGGCAACTGATAATAAAAAGCGCATGAAAGTGACGCAAATCAAGTCTGGTTCACACCGCTTGAAAAGCCACAAAGCATGCTTAACTGGTTTAGGATTACGTCGCATCGGTCATACTGTTGAAGTTGAAGATACGCCTTCAACACGTGGCATGGTAAACCGCATTAACTACATGGTTAAAGTGGAGGAAGTGTAATGGGACTGCGTTTAAATGAACTTGCACCTGCACCAGGTGCCAAAAAAGCCAAACATCGCCGCGGCCGTGGTATCGGTTCAGGCTTGGGCAAAACAGGCGGACGTGGTGTCAAAGGACAAACCTCACGCTCAGGTTCTGGTATCCGCTCAGGTTTTGAAGGCGGTCAAATGCCTTTGTACCGCCGTTTGCCAAAATTTGGCTTTACCAGTAAATTGGCGATGGTAACTGCAGAAGTGCGCTTGTCAGATTTGAATAAAATCGAAGGCGATATAGTAAGCTTGGATACATTAAAACAAGCCAACATTATTCGTCATGACATGCAACGCGCGCGTGTAATTTTATCTGGTGAAGTACCACGCGCTTTGACATTCCAAGGTGTGAAAGTAACCAAAGGCGCGAAAGCTGCAATCGAAGCAGCTGGTGGACGCGTTGAGGAGTAATCCACATGGCAAGACAGTCGGCGACGCTTAGCCCGTTGGGCTTTATCCGAAAGTACGATGAGCTGTTTAATCGCTTGCTGTTCTTGTTTGGTGCGCTATTGGTGTACCGCTTTAGCTCGCATGTGCCGATTCCAGGCATGAACCCTGAGCGTTTGGCAGAGTTTTTTCATACCAATGAAAATACCATCTTAGGCATGTTTAATATGTTCTCGGGTGGTGCACTTGAGCGTATGTCTGTCATGGCATTGGGTATTATGCCCTACATATCGGCATCTATTATTGTGCAAATGGCGACGGCCGTAATTCCATCGCTTGACGCGCTAAAAAAAGAGGGGCAAGCGGGTCAACGCCAAATCAATAAATACACTCGGCAATTAACGTTAGCATTGGCACTGATACAGTCGATTGGGCTGTGTACAGGATTGATTAGTCAAGGTTTAACGCTATCATCGGGATTAACTTTTTATATCCCTGCAGTGACTTCACTGGTTGCAGGATCGATGTTTTTGATGTGGCTTGGTGAACAAATCACTGAACGCGGTATCGGTAATGGTATTTCGATGCTGATTTTGGCGGGCATCGTGGCAACGTTTCCAAGCGTAGCGACACAAACCATGACAGCGGTGCAGCAAGGCACTATGAGCCTAATTGCGCTGTTTATCTTTGCCGCGTTAGGTTTGGCGGTGGTGGCAGGTATTGTGTTTATTGAGCGCGCTCAGCGACGCATTCCCGTCAATTACGCGCAAAAACAAACCTCGGATCGCAAGATATATGCCACCCAACAATCACACTTGCCACTTAAAATTAACATGGCAGGGGTAATTCCAGCGATTTTTGCCAGCTCGTTGCTGTTATTTCCAGCAAGTTTGGGTCAGTGGGTAGGGCATTCGGAGAATCCGAACCTGTTTCAGCGCATGATGCAAAACTTTGCGTTATTGCTATCACCGGGTACGCCACTGTATTTGCTGATATTCGCTTTGCTGATTATCTTCTTTTGTTATTTTTATACCGCGTTGGTATTTAGCCCAAAAGAAGTGGCAGAAAACCTCAAGCGTAGCGGTGCATACATTCCAGGCATCCGCCCTGGTCAGCAAACCCAGCGTTATCTTGATCATGTGTTAAATCGCTTAACGTTTATTGGTGCGGTGTATATGACGGTGATTTGCTTGATGCCAATGGTGTTACAGTCGTCATTTGGGATTCCGTTCCATTTGGGTGGTACGTCGCTGTTGATTACGGTCGTGGTCATTATGGACTTTATTGCACAAATTAAAGCCCACCTAATGAGCCACCAATATCAAGACTATTCGTTACTTGCGCCGACAACCGCTCCAACGCGATAGGATAGGTTTTTCGTCAATTTATTTTGGTTAGTTTAGTTACTTCTAGGGAGCTTTAAATGAAAGTTCAAGCCTCAGTTAAAAAGATTTGCGGCAACTGCAAAATTGTCCGCCGCAAAGGTGTGGTTCACGTGATTTGTAGTGCAGAGCCACGTCACAAGCAACGTCAAGGCTAATAAGTCTTGCTTTTTGGTCGCGGATAGTGTATTATCCGCGACTTGCTGTTATTTTGGGCAGTTTTGGCTAAAATTTAGCCACAATCAACCAAAATAATGCAATCGAACCGATAGCAGGGCACACCTGCTGTCTATGAATAAACTGGAGAAATTGAATGGCTCGTATTGCTGGTGTAAACGTTCCAGACAATAAGCACGCTGTCATTTCATTGACCTACATCTTTGGGATTGGACGTACCACTGCCGCTAAAATTCTTGACGCGGTAAATATTGCGCCTACCACCAAAATGGGTGATTTGGATGACGCACAGCTAGACGCTGTCCGTGCTCAAGTAGCAGAGTACACGACTGAAGGTGACTTGCGTCGTGAGATCTCAATGAACATCAAACGCTTAACGGACTTGGGTTGCTACCGTGGTATGCGTCATCGTCGCGGCTTGCCCGTGCATGGTCAGCGCACCAAAACCAACGCCCGTACCCGTAAAGGTCCACGTAAAGCGATTCGTAAATAAGCGTAAAGCTGGCTTTATGGCTTTAGGCACACATAGTTTAGTATTTTAGGAAGCTAAAAGATGGCAAAAGACACTCGCAGTCGTAAAAAAGTGACGCGCCGCTCGGTATCTGAGGGTGTGGCTCACATTCATGCGTCTTTTAATAACACCATTGTGACGATTACCGACCGTCAAGGTAATGCATTGGCTTGGGCCACCGCAGGTGGACAAGGCTTCCGTGGTTCACGTAAATCAACACCATTTGCCGCACAGGTTGCTGCTGAGGTAGCAGGTAAAGCTGCCCAAGAGTATGGGTTGAAAAATGTCGATGTTTTGGTGAAAGGACCAGGACCTGGCCGTGAGTCTGCGGTAAGAGCGTTAGGCGCATTGGGTTATAAAATCAACAGCATTAGCGATGTGACCCCAATCCCTCACAATGGCACCCGTCCGCCGAAAAAACGCCGCGTTTAATGGCATACGGCTTGGTGGCTGATGAAGACAGCATATGCTTTAGCCACCAATAAAAGACTATGTCAGAACGTTAAATGCAGTGATTGGGTTGAATTTACTCAAAATGCCTGCATGAATATCGTCTAGGAGACTTACATGGCTCGTTATTTAGGCCCAAAACTTAAATTATCACGTCGCGAAGGCACCGATTTACATTTAAAATCGGGCGTAAAAGCGTACGATGAAAAAACCAAAAAAGCCGACCGTGCCCCTGGTCAGCATGGTAACCCACGTAGCAAAACGTCTGAATACTCAGCTCAGCTGCGTGAAAAACAAAAAGTAAAACGTATGTACGGTGTGCTTGAGCGTCAGTTCTCAAACTACTACAAAGAAGCCGCTCGCATGCGTGGGGCAACCGGTGAAAACCTTTTGCAAATGCTTGAGCGTCGTTTGGACAACGTGGTCTATCGCATGGGTTTTGGTGCGACACGTGCCGAGGCGCGTCAGTTGGTGAGCCACCGTGCCATCATGGTCAAAAAAGCTGGCCGTGATGAATTTGTGCGCGTGAACATTCCATCTATTCAATTACAAGATGGTGATGAAATCGCGGTGCACGAAAATGCCAAAGAACAATTGCGTATCAAAAACGCGATTGAGCTGGCAGCCCAACGCGGTCTGCCTGCTTGGTTAGACGTTGATCACAGCAAGCTACAAGGCACATTTAAACAAGCGCCTGACCGTTCAGATTTGCCTGCAGAAATCAACGAAAACTTGATTGTTGAGCTGTACTCTAAATAATCTTTTTCCTATTAGGTTTTATATCTATCTATCGAGGTGACACATGATGTTAAATGCGACAGAGTTTCTCACACCCAGCGCCATCCATGTGGATACGGTCAGCGAAACCCACGCCAAAGTCACGCTCGAACCGTTAGAGCGCGGCTTTGGTCATACACTGGGTAACGCACTGCGCCGTATTTTGCTATCATCGCTGCCTGGTGCGGCGGTGATTGAAGCAGAAATTGACGGCGTCGATCACGAGTACTCAACGCTTGAAGGCTTGCAAGAGGATGTGTTGGACTTATTGCTTAACCTAAAAGGCTTGGCAATTGTACTACATGACCAGACAGAAGCAGTTTTGACCCTAGAAAAGCAAGGCCCAGGGGCGGTATTGGCTTCTGATATTAGCTTGCCACACAACGTTGATATTGTGAACCCTGATTTGGTTTTGGGCACACTCAGCGAACGCGGCAACTTAAAAATGCGTTTGCGCGTGGCGGTAGGTCGCGGTTATGAACCTGCCAATGCGCGTAAAGAATCGGGTGAAAATAAAGCTATTGGTCGGCTAAAACTTGATGCCAGCTACAGCCCAATCGTGCGCGTTGCCTATCAAGTAGAAAATGCGCGTGTTGAGCAGCGTACTGACCTTGATCGCTTGATTATTGAGCTTGAAACCAATGGCACGATTGACCCAGAAGAAGCTATTCGCAAAGCAGCGACGATTTTGCAGCAGCAAATCGCGGTATTCGTTGATTTAGAAGCCGAAGAAGCGCCAGAGCCTATTAAGGAAAAAGAAGAAGTCGATCCTGTGCTATTGCGCCCCGTCGATGACTTAGAGCTTACGGTTCGCTCAGCCAACTGCTTAAAAGCAGAGAATATTTACTATATCGGTGATTTGGTGCAACGCACAGAGACTGAGCTGTTGAAAACACCAAACTTGGGTAAGAAATCATTGACCGAAATCAAAGACGTCTTGGCGTCAAAAGATTTGGAATTGGGGATGCGCCTAGACAACTGGCCGCCTGCTGATTTGCGTGTTGATGACCGTTTTTCTTATCGTAGCCGTTAATCGTTAAAGGAATTTTGCCATGCGCCATCGCAACAGTGGAGTGAAGCTGGGACGCACCAGCAGCCATCGTAAGGCTATGTTTCAAAATATGACCAACTCATTGATTGAACATGAGTTGATTAAGACCACGCTACCCAAGGCGAAAGAATTGCGCCGTGTAGCTGAGCCCTTGATCACCCTTGCTAAAGAAGATTCAGTGGCGAATCGTCGTTTAGCATTTAACCGTTTGCGCAATAAAGCCGCGGTGGGTAAGCTATTTAGCACGTTAGGCCCACGCTACAAAACCCGTCCAGGTGGCTACCTACGCATTATCAAATGCGGCTACCGTGACGGTGACGCAGCGCCGATGGCTTATGTAGAATTGGTTGATCGTGACTAATTCGCTAAGCGGTCTCTATCAGCCCCTGTCGGTCGTACCGACGGGGGTTTTGTTTTACGGGGTGATGGTTTAAAATTGAGACAAGGCTCAACAAGGTAAGGCGACACGGGTCGTTTGGCTATTTTATCTTCGCCACGCTGCAGCGCTATGGCTATCAGCCCATGGACTCGTCAAGTGTACAGCCATACTAAAAATGCTACATGCTAAAAATGCTAAAAGACAGACGCGATTTTGACGCAATCAACCGTGCGTATCGTGACATGTTTGCCTTATACCTTGCACGTTCAACATTTGGCGTAAATAATTTGGCATGGCGCGAATGTTGAAATCGCGTGCACCGCCGCACGCTGGATATATTTTGCCTGTAGGCAGGCTTGCAAGCCTGTCACCGCTTAAAACTTGCCCAGCTCGCGCAGTGAAATAGTCATATCCTGCCCAACGATGATGTGGTCGATAAGCTGCATATCAACCAGCTGACAGGCATCTGCCAGCGTGTGGGTTAGGTCGATATCAGCTTGAGATGGTTGGGCACTGGTGGCAGGGTGATTGTGTGCAATAATCAGTTGGCTAGCGCCGTATTTCAACGCTTGACGTAACACCTCACGTACGCACACTGAGCACGATGACAGACCGCCTGTGAACAGCGTTTCAAACTGAATCAGCGTAAGTTCATTGCTTAAAAACAATACGGCAAACTCTTCGCGGCGGCGTGGGCGCAGCTGGGTGGTGAGGTAATCTTTGACCAGTTGGCTGCTGTTAAGATTCGGTGCTTGTTTGACTTGCGCGGCAAGATAGCGTTTGCCCATTTCAAGACTGGCAAGAATTTGCGCGTATTTTGCCATGCCGATGCCGTTGCAATTCATCACAGCTTCGGCAGGCGCGGCGAGCAAGTCGGCAAGGCTGCCAAATTGTGTGATTAAATCACGGGCAAGCTCAATCGCGGATTTGTCTTTAGTACCTGTGCGCAAAAAAATCGCCAAAATTTCACTGTCTGAGAGGCTGTCAGCGCCTTTTTGTAACAGTTTTTCGCGTGGGCGTTCATCGATGTGCCAGTCTTTGATAGCCATAGCTTGCCTGTGGTTTTAGCCAAAATTTTAGCAAAATATTACGCAAATCTGGTAAAACTTGCTACCATAAACCAATTTTTTTGGGCAATATTTATCATGAAACACATTATTCTTGCCATAACAGGCGGTATTGCGGCATATAAATCGGCAGCGTTGGCACGGCTATTGGTCAAAGCAGGCTTTGAGGTGCGTGTCATCATGACCCAAGGGGCGCAGGCGTTTATCACGCCTTTGACCTTGCAAGCCTTGACGGGCAATGCGGTGCATACACAATTGCTTGACGCGGCAGCCGAGCGCGGCATGGGGCATATTGAGTTGGCAAAATGGGCGGATCTGGTGCTGATTGCGCCTGCCTCTGCCAATACCCTGGCGCGGCTGGCAATGGGCATGGCAGATGATTTATTGACAACGGTGTGCTTAGCCACAGCTGCGCCTGTGTTGGTCGCGCCTGCGATGAATCAGCAAATGTGGCAGCACCCTGCGGTGCAGCTAAATGTGCAAACTTTGGCGGATTTGGGCTATCAACTGGTCATGCCTGATAGTGGTGAGCAAGCGTGCGGCGATGTTGGGTTGGGGCGGCTACCTGAGCCTGAAACCCTGCTGGCGTATGTGGAGCATACACTGGCGCGGCAGACGGTGCGGCAGGTGTTGGCAGGCAAGCAGGTTGTTATCACAGCAGGCCCAACCATCGAGGCGATTGACCCCGTACGCTATTTGTCCAACCACTCTACGGGCAAGATGGGATTTGCCTTAGCCAAGGCCTGTCACGAAGCAGGCGCGCGTGTGACGCTGATTGCAGGTGGCAAGGTGCAGTTACCCACACCGCTTGGTGTGACGCGCGTGAATGTGCTATCGGCTGAGCAGATGTTGGCCGCGGCGCGGTATTATGTCAAAGGTGATAGCGGCTGGCAGATAACCACGAATGATGAGGCGCACCACCACGAAGAAAAAACACTTGGGCAACCACCAGCCGATATTTTTATTGCCACTGCCGCGGTAGCGGATTATCGCACGCGCCAAGCCGCACCGCAAAAAATCAAGAAGACCCAAGATGAGCTGACTTTGGATTTGGTCAAAAACCCCGATATTTTGGCAACGATTTCTGCCGAATTTCCCAAGGTGTTTAGCGTGGGTTTTGCAGCAGAAACACAGGACGTTGAGCGTTATGCGCGTGGCAAATTGGCTGCCAAAAACCTCGATATGATTGCTTGCAACGATGTGTCGCGCCGCGATATCGGTTTTGGTAGCGATGATAATGCGATGACGGTGTTTTTTCGTGATCAAGACGATGCGGTGACGCTGCCTAAAGCCAGTAAAGCTGCCATCGCGGGGCAGCTGGTGGGGTTGATTGGTCAGTATCTGAAGTAAACCTTTGCACAAAGCTTAGAAACTACGCTTAAGCTTTAAGCCCTATAGCGTTAGTACATGTAACAACCGATGGATTTGGTTTTGGCATCAAACTCTAACGCCGCGTCACCTACGCCGTAGCCTTTGGCATTATCGTATTCTTTATGCCTTGCCTGCGCCTATATTCTTGGTCTGGCAGGCAAGCAGGTTAATCCTGTGTGCCCCGTTATCCTGACAAATGCGCTTGACCGACAAAACCGCAATCAGTCCGCTTTAATAAAAAAACTGGCAAACCCCCTTGCCAGTTTTATTTTTTGACGCAGATTTAAGCAAAAATCATTTCAATATCGGCTTTGTTAAAGCGATACACCTGCCCACAAAATCCGCAATCCAGCGCCATCTCACCGCCCTGTTCATCGGCAATCGCCATGGCTTCAGCTTTACCCAGTTGGAAAATCGCCGACGCGCTCTTTTCGCGCGAACACGTACAAGCAAATGCCAAAGGCACAGCATCGACCGTGGCGACAGGCTCTTCATGATACAAGCGCAGCAAAATAGCTTTTGCAGGCAACTCGGTCAATTCTTCTGGCTTTAGGGTATCGGTCAAGATGCTTAAACGCGGAAACAAATCTGCATCGGTCATGCCTTCTAGCATCTCGGCGGCGGTTAGGGTGTCGATGCTGTCGTCATCAGCGTTTTGGGTGTTGATGTCGGCATTACCGCGTGGCAATAACTGCAGCAAAATACCGCCTGCCTGTTGCCCGTCGGCAGCCAGCTTTATCACCGTTGGGATTTGGACAGATTGTTGTTGATAATGCGTTAAACATTCGGCAAGGTTGTTGGACACACGCTCAACAATGCCTTGATAGCCTTCAGACTGCACACCAAACATGCTATCGGGCTGCACGTTGATAAACAGCACGCCTTCACCTGCTTTGCCCAACGTTGCCAGTGCGTCATCGGCGGTCGTGAGGGCCGACCAATCGCCCGACCAGTCTGCCAAGGCGCGCACATGCCCTTGGTGGTCACATTCTGCCATCGCCCAAGCCAAGCGTGCTTGCTCGTCGGTGGCCTCACTGGGGTGCTGAAGCTGAATGGATAGCCGTCCGTTGATTTTGAGCGTACCAATGAGCAGGCTTGCCGCAACCAGCATTTCGCCCAATAGTTTTTGTAGGGCAAGTGGGTAGGGGCGTTGGGCGCTGATTTGGCGATAGCTGTCAGCAAGGTGAACAATGTCACCGCGTACGGGGCTGTCTTGGATAAAAAAGCGTTGGCGGTAATCGGTTGTGGTGGTGTGATTGTGGTGATTTGACATAGTTTTTTCCATCAAGTGTCGGTTAAGCCATACCAACCTCATGGCATGGCAGCATGACATCATGATGGGGACGAATGCAGATATTTCAAAAGCTCGCGGTAAACGTTAAGATTTTTTTAACCAACCAGCGCATCAAGGGCGGCTAGCTCTTGTGCCAAATAATCCAACAAACGCTCGCTATGCGGCACGGCTTTGCTACACGCGGCAATGCAAAAATCCATATGATTGACATACGTGCACAGCGTGATGTTAAGCGCTTGGTCATTAAACACCACCGAAGCAGGGTATAAGGCTTCAAGCTGTGCGCCATGCCAGTACAGTGGCGTTTTTGAGCCTGGCACATTGGAGATGATTAAATTAAAGCCGCGATATTCGGGAAATAACCCCGTCAAAATCTGCAGCCCTGCGCGGCTATACGCCAATGCACTGTAAATGATGGAGGACGATTGCGACAGACGGGCAAAGCGGCGTTTGCTGTTGCGTGTGCTGGCATGAATCGCTTGCAAACGCTCGGCAGGGTCGGCAAGGTGAGTGGCCAAATTGGCTAAAATAAATGTCAGCTGATTGCCCGACGCACTGTTGTCGGTACGCAGCGAATACGGCACAAACGCAATCAGCGGCTTACGCGGCAGGGCGTGTTGCGCCAATAAATACCGCCGCAACGCACCGCTACACACCGCCAACACCACATCGTTGAGACTGACCCCAAACGCCTCGGCCACCTGCCGAAACCGCGCCAACTCAAACGACACCGCCGACAGCCGCCGCGCACTTGATACCTTTTGGTTGAAAATACTATCGGGCGCTTGCGTGACGCGCACATAGTCATCGTCAAAGCGTTCAACCACATTGCGCAACAAAGCTTGCCCAACGGCAGGCAAGGCGCGCGTTTGTTGCTTGGCAACCTGCCACAGCGATTGGTCAATGGGCAATACCGAATCAATCAAGTGACGTTTGCGCGTCATCAATGACCACGCAGGCAGGCTGACGCGCTCATCGGCCGTTGGTGACAGCGATTTTTGCACCAGTCGCAGCCCTGCAATGCCATCAATCAGCGCGTGATGGATCTTAAAATACAGCGCAAACCGTTTGCCTGTCTCGCCATCGGCCGCAATGCCTTCAATCAAATGGCATTCCCACATCGGGCTATGGCGATTGAGCAACTTGCTGTGCTCTTGTGACACATAGGTCAGCAAATCTGCCATTTGGGCAGGCTTGGGCAGCGCAATATGGCGAAAATGCTGCTCAACATCAAAGCAGTCATCGGTTTGCCAAAACAGCTCACGGTGCAACACTTGATTAAATGGAAAGCTTGGCGCAATCGTGCTGGTGCGCATCTGCTCGGCAAGCCGCCCGACAAAATCCGCGTCGGCATCATCGGGCAAGCGAAACAAAAACAACCCGCCGATATGCATGGGTTGGTTGCGCGTCTCTAGGCGCAAAAAAAGCTGATCGACCGCCGACAATACGCGCATGTTTCTCACTTGTGATACAGTAAAATGGTTAAAAAATCCGCGCCGTTTGGTGCATAATCACAACGACGCGCAAATTTGGATATTATTTTGGCTAAATTTTTGCCCACGCGCTCTAGCATAAGCATCTGAGGTTATTTGGGTTTATTTGTCTATTTGGGCTTAACGAAAAAAATACCCGGTCTGTGGTGAACTGGCTTGTGCCATCACCCGCGCAGGCATCCGCCCTGCCAAAAATGCCTCACGCCCAGCAAGCACCGCATGGCGCATCGCCTTGGCCATCCGCACAGGCTCACGCGCATGGGCAATTGCGGTGTTCATCAGCACACCATCGCAGCCAAGCTCCATCGCAATCGCCGCATCCGATGCCGTGCCCACACCTGCATCCACCAAAACAGGCACTTGGGTTTGCTCAATAATCAAGCTTAGCGTGTGGCGGTTGAGCAGCCCAAGCCCCGAGCCAATCAAACTACCCAATGGCATAATCGCCACGCAGCCCATGCTCTCAAGCTCTTTTGCCACAATTGGGTCATCTGAAGTATAAACCATAACCTCAAAACCGTCATCAATCAACGTGCGCGCAGCCTTTACCGTCTCAATCACGTTGGGGTATAAGTTTTTGTCATCGCCCAGCACTTCAAGTTTGACCAAATTATGGCCATCAAGCAATTCACGCGCCAGCTGGCAGGTGCGCACCGCGCTGTCGGCATCAAAACAGCCTGCGGTATTGGGCAAAATCGTGTAACGCTCGGGTGAAATCACCTCCAATAAGTTGGGCGTGTTTTTGTCTTGCCCGATGTTGGTGCGGCGAATAGCAACCGTGACAATCTCTGCCCCCGAAGCGGCGATCGCGTCGGCGGTTTCGTTCAAGTCTTTGTATTTGCCCGTACCAACGAGCAGCCGCGAATCAAAGGTGCGCGAACCTATCGTTAGGCGGTCATTTGTGGTATTAAAATCTGTGGTATCACGATTTGTGTTGTTATCGGTGTTTGACATCGGTTTATCCTAATTTTACATAAAAATTTCGTACCAAGTGGGTCAGTGCTTGTTATGATGCGTTTGGCAATTTTTACAAGGGGTGATTTGTACAAGCGTCGCTTGCGAAAAAGTGGGTTTGCCAACCCCGTGGCGATGGCTGGCCAACTGGCAGCTTTGCGCACACAATTTGCCCTGTATGTGCCCAAAAACCACTTGCCAACCTCCAGCTGCCTATCACTTAGCAAAAAAATTGACGCACGCGCCAATAACACTTAGTATAGCAAAAATATCACCTCACTGCCGCGTTTAATCGTTTTTCCCACCTCATCACCCAACCATGCTTAACTGTTATGCTAAACCCCGTTGCCTTGCCGTATAGCTTTGCCAAACGCCACCAAATTTTGCTGCAATACCCCATCAGCGCGCAGGGTTTGGACGCAAGTCAACCGCCGACCTTGCTGCTTACCGCCGACACACCCATGCAGGCAGTCAATGAAGCCAACCGTTTTGCCAGTCAAGCAGGGTTGGCATTGCCGTTAGCCCTACATATCGCGTCAACTGATGATTTTGACAAGGCATTAGCAGCCAACTATGCCAACACTACAGGCGAAAGCCAGCACATCGCGGCAGGGCTTGAAGACCACCCTGATTTGTCCAGTCTTGCCGACAGCGTGCCTGAAACCGAAGATTTGATGGATCAAGCGGGTGATGCGCCGATTATTCGTTTGATCAACGCGCTGTTGTCTGAGGCAATTCGGCTCAATGCTTCGGATATCCATATCGAAACCTTTGAAAAACGCCTGTCGGTGCGTTTTCGGGTTGATGGGCAAATGAAAGAAATCGTCAGCCCCAAGCGTCAGCTTGCCCCGCTACTGGTATCGCGTATCAAGGTCATGGCAAAGCTGGATATCGCCGAAAAACGCGTGCCACAAGATGGGCGTATCTCATTACGGCTGGCAGGGCGTGAGGTTGATGTGCGCGTCTCAACACTGCCATCAAATTTTGGTGAGCGTGTGGTCATGCGCTTGCTGGATAAGCAGGCAGGCAGGCTGAATATGACGTATTTGGGATTGGCTGATAGTGACTACCAAACGCTCATGCGGCTGATTCACCGTCCACATGGTATTATTTTGGTGACAGGTCCAACAGGTTCGGGCAAAACCACCACGCTATACGCCGCACTGTCTGAGCTCAATGACAACACACGCAATATCTTGACGGCAGAAGACCCGATTGAATTTCAGCTTGATGGCATTGGACAAACACAAGTCAATAACAAAGTTGATATGACGTTTGCGCGCAGCTTGCGTGCCATGCTGCGCCAAGACCCCGATGTGGTCATGGTCGGTGAGATACGCGACTTGGAGACCGCCGAAATCGCCGTGCAAGCCTCATTGACAGGACATTTGGTGTTATCAACCTTGCACACCAACACCGCGATTGGCGCGGTCACACGCTTGCAAGACATGGGTGTTGAGCCGTTTTTGCTGTCGTCGTCGTTGATTGGTGTGGTAGCCCAGCGGCTGGTGCGTACGCTGTGCCGCCATTGCCACGACTGGCAAGACGCTGACCCCATGCAGCGACAGCTATTTAAAGAAATTAATCTAGATGACAGCGCGGTCATTCGGCTGCCTAAGCCTGTCGGTTGTGAGCAATGCAACCACACAGGCTTCAAGGGGCGCACGGCGATTTATGAGGTGGTAGCGATAGATGACACCTTGCGCCAGATGATTCATGCAGGCAAGGCGGAGTTTGAGCTTGAGCGTTACGCGCGCACGCTGTCACCATCTATTCGCGCTGATGGTTTGCGCAAAGTGCTGGCAGGCAGAACGACGCTAGAAGAAGTGCTGCGCGTCGCCCATGCCAGTGAGTTGGTGGTGGACTAAAGCGTTTTAAAATTAAAAAAAAGGCAAACAGGCTAAGCCAGTTTGCGCTTCTGTGTCGTTGCGCCGTTTAGTTGGCTGCTCAAAACTTAAGGACGAAAATAACACACATCATTTGCCAACGCCGCCTTGGCAGTCGGTGAGCCTTTGTATTTCCAGTGCCATTCCTCAACCGCCACATGGGTGTTACGTACTGCCTCGGGCGTAAAGCTCTGCTCCCAGCCATAACGAGCAGCGTTTTGTTTCAGCCACGCATAGGCTTTGGTATTGCCAAAACTGTGGCTAATCGGCTCAAAATCTACCGCATAGCCTGTGTGGTGTTCAGAATAACCAGGGGCAGATGATACTTTAAAAATCTGCGCGTCACTTTGCCCTGCGGCGCGTTTGCGATTGACGATGCCTTGCTGATAAGCCACTGAACGAAATGCCGACCCAACGGGCAGATTCACGCCATCTTTACGGGCGGCGGCTTGCAATTGGCGCAATGCTGCGGCAGCCTCGTGGGTAAGCTGATGGCGGCCGCCAATGCTTTCTAAATCCGATGCGCGCGCCTCATCAAAGCGATAATGCTTGACCCCTGCCTTGATGGCATCGTTGCTGTACGCACAATCAGCAATGCCGAGACCGCTCTGGGTGCGATTGGGGCTGGTCTGACCCTGCTGGCTGATAAATTGCCCCATGCTGTCACGGGCTTGCCAGTCGTTGCGCGGCATGTCTTGTTGGCGTAAGTTATGGTTATAAGTTTGGCTGGTGTCCGCCTTTGGCAGATAGGTGGTTTTGCCATCTGGGCTTGCAATGTAACCTGCGCTCGTTGTGCCATTTTCCCAAATCTGTGCGCCAACCATGGGCAGCGTCACCAAACCTGCGACAACTGCACCAACCGCAAGCCATTGTTTTTTGCCTAAACTCATCAAAATTTGCCTTTTTAACCGTAAAATGGGATATCAAAAATTTTGCGCGTTGGGTAAGCCGCCGATTGGCATAAGCATGAAAGATAAGACGAATCTGAGCGTTCTTAAATCTGTGTTTGAAATGGCTTACCTGTTAGGTTACGGCGTACTGACAAGGTCGTTTTGCCGTAACTGTTTTTTAGTAAGACTTTGAATTTTGTAACACCTTAAATAGTGTAAAATGAGTATAGCAAAACTTATTTCATTGAGCAAATTTTCCTACGTCTGTAGGATGACGAATTTGGCGCAATCTTGCGTCTGCGCAATCTTGCATCTAAAGAAAGTCGCAGGTTTACGCCAACGGTATATAAATGTAATGCGTATAGATTTTTAAGCAAATCTATTAAAAAGCGCTGAATTCGTTGCTGAATTATTTCACCAGGTAGGTTGTAATCGTGTTGTTTAGGTCTGTTTAATTGGCGACTCGTCAATTACATGCGTTAGCAAGTTTTTTAAATTTTATCTATATTGAAGAGAATTGAATTGAAGAAAATTGAGGCAGCAACCATACAAACCATCACCAAAGCCATCCGCGCAATGACCCTGCCAGCCGCCGCGGTACTGATACAAACCCCTGCCCATGCGCTAGGCCCTGCAGGCAGGGTCAATTCAGGCTATGCCTGCACCAACTCGGGCAGCCATTGAATTCTACGCGCAGGCCTTGGGCAACAATTTGCCAAGCTTAGCGGTACCAAATACGGCACGACTTTGCCTGTGCTGGGCTATGCAACAGGGCGCGATGGCATGACGTGGTATAAAGTCCGCTTTGGTAAGCGCGTTGGTTGGGTGCGCTATGACTATGTGTGTGGTCTGTGAGCGATTGATGTTACACAAAAAATCCGCCAACGTTTGAGGGCGGATTTTTTTAGGTCTAAACACAGCTTAGCCCAACACCGCAACGACCTCACCTTGTACCAAATGGGGGCTTAGCGCGTCGGTGACTTTGACCATGACAAATTGCCCAAGCAGGCTATCTGCGCCTTTGAGCATGACCGAGCGCGTGTTATCAGCCGTGCCAAGCAAAAATTCGGGGTTACGATCGGCTGGTTCTTCCACCAACACGCGCACGGTTTGCCCAACCATGGCTTGGGTTTTTTGCCACGTTGAGGCTTTAATCACGTCTTGAAACTCCGCCAAGCGCGCTTTTTTGGTTGCCAAATCCACGTTGTCGGGCAAATCTGAGGCAGGCGTGCCGGGGCGTTTGGAATAAATAAAGCTATACGAATGGTCAAAATCCAAATCCTTGGCTAAATTGAGCGTCGCCAAGAAGTCCTCGTGCGTTTCATTGGGAAAGCCGATGATAAAGTCGCTTGAGAGGTGCATATCGGGGCGTACGGCGCGCAATTTGCGAATTTGCTCGATATAAATATCAATCGTGTGGTTGCGTTTCATCGCTGCCAAAATCGCATTTGAGCCGCTTTGTACGGGCAGGTGCAAATGCGACACCAGTTTGGGCAATTTGGCATACGCTTCGATGATGTCGTCGCTAAATTCCAGCGGATGGCTGGTGGTGTAGCGAATGCGCTCAATACCGTCAATGTGCGCCACATAATGCAGCAGCTCAGCAAAACGGCAAATCGTGCCATCGTGCTTTATGCCGCGATAGCCATTGACATTTTGCCCCAACAGGGTGACCTCGCGGATGCCTTGCGCCGCCAGGCTGTCGATTTCGGCCAATACGTCATCAAGTGGGCGTGAGATTTCCTCGCCGCGCGTATAGGGCACGATGCAAAACGAGCAGTACTTTGAGCAGCCTTCCATGATGGAGACAAATGCCTTAAACCCCTCAACCTTAGGCTCAGGCAAAAAGTCAAATTTTTCAATGCTTGGAAACGATACATCCACCACACCGATGCGGTTTTTGGGCTTGATATTGGCCTGTTTGGCGGATTGGTCGTATAGTTCAGGCAAACGGTGCAAGGTCTGTGGCCCAAACACCAAATCCACAAACGGTGCGCGCGCTTGGATATTGTCGCCCTCTTGACTGGCAACACAGCCGCCCACCCCAATGACCAAATCGGGGTTTTGTTCTTTGAGCTTACGCCAACGCCCGAGTTCAGAAAACACCTTTTCTTGCGCCTTTTCGCGCACCGAGCAGGTGTTCATGATCAGCACATCGGCCTCTTCGGGGTTGTCCGTCAGCACCATGCCGTGCGAGTCGCCCAACACATCCGCCATTTTTTGCGAATCATAGACGTTCATTTGGCAGCCTTGCGTCTCAATAAACACCTTTTTGGCCGTGCCTTGTGGCAACGCGGTGCTACCAAGCGGCAAATCGGGGGCAGCAGCAGGGGCCATGTGGGTTTTGGGGTCAAACAAGCTAACCGTCATACGCTCACCAAACGTCACTGATAAAGAAACGGGGGATTATAGCAAATTTTTGCCACAAATGCTTGTTGGAGTTGGAAAAATCGGCCAGCGCAGGCTTTTTTGCCATACCGCTCAATCGTAACGCCGCCCCAAATTGTCCAGCGAAAAATTGCCTGCGCCTGCCGCGCTCAAAAACAAGAAAATAAAGCAATACAGTACCGCCGCCTCACCGTGATTGACCAACGGCAGCCAAAAATCGCCCCAACCAGCATGGGCCATAAAATACGCCACCGCCATCATACCGCTCAGCACAAACGCCACAGGGCGGGTGAACAAACCCAACAACATCAGCAAGCCGCCAAAAAACTCCAACACACCTGCCAAGCCCATCAGCGAAAATAACGACAAATCAGCAAAACGTTCATCAAACGGCACGCCAAACAACTTTGACATACCATGCAGCATAAAACAATAACCTGTCACCATGCGTAAAATCGCCAGCATGGTGCGTAAAAAATCGGCTTCTTGTAACGCGTCTTTGGGCATTGCCATGGTTCACCTCGTGTGCCAAAATGTATCAAAATAAGTTATTAAGCCGCGGCAAGCATAAAGACAGGCGCAAGGGCAAGTCAATGGGCTTTTGTTTAACCGTTGTTTGTCTTAGCGCGTGTTGGGCGGTGATGAAGCAATTAACCAAAATAATTTTGGCTAAGTCTGTTAAGTTTTTTTAAATAGCAAGGCAATATCAGGCCGCAACGTAAAACTATGTTAAAGCGATGGCCAAATTGGACGCAAGGCATGGCATTTTTGTCGGCATTGGGTATAATACAGGCTGGCAATCTAGCGCATCTTTTGAATTTAACCGCGGTATTTTAATCTAACCGCTATATTTAACCTATCTGCTGTATTTATCATTTAAAAACCCATAACATGCTAAAACCAATCATCCACCGCGCCATTCCCACCGTTCTTGCTACCAGTCTTGTCAGTGCGCTGCTGTCGTCGGCGTGTGCCGATAATCGTGGCGGATGGAGTGATGACGGCTTTGGCTACACAGGCGGCGACACAGCCACGCAATTTTCACAACCATCGCTGCCCCAGTCCTCTTGGGCGGACGCGTCATCGGGGGCAGGGGGGGATAATTATTTTAATGAAGCCGAGCGCGCCAGTCGCAGTGGTGCGGATGTTAGCCGTTATCAAGGCTTGATGGCAGGCGGTAGCCTTGCTATGTACCCTGAGTATTGGCAGCTGAATCAATACCTTGCCAGCCAAAGCCCCAGCACGATTATCAGCTTTGTGCAGCGTTATCAAGGCAGTGTGATGGCAGAAAAATTGGTTGCCGACTATGCTGAGACCAAAGCTGCGCAAGGCGACTATGCTGCCGTGCGCGCCGTTGCAGGCTACATCACCAATCCCGATGAGTCTGAGGCCTGTGCCATCGCGCTTGGCTACAATAACACGGGCGACCCGATGCGCGCCTACGTCGAAAAAGCCAACGTTTGGCTAGAAACACCGCGCAAGCAAGCCGATTTATGCCGCCAGCTAGCCAGCGAGCTTGCCGCCAATCCGATGATTAGCGACATTGACCGTGAGCGGCGTTTGTATCGTATGCTGCGTTTAAATAACAACGGCGATATCGTCAATTTAGCCAATCGGCTGGGCGTGGCCATTAGCTTTAATCAGTTAATGGCTGTGAGCAACAACCCCAACAGCGTCTTGGGTCAAGTCGGCAGCCTTGCGCCCACCGCCGCCAACCGTTATTTGTACCTGTATGCCTTAGGCGCGCAAGCCAAACAATCGGTCAATGATGCCGCGTGGCAGCTTAAAGCCGATTTGGGCAAAGACCTTGCTAGCCCAAACCGTTTTTTTGATGACAAAACGCGGCGTTATGCCTACCGCACGCTGGGTGTGGCGCGTATGGGGGTGAACACCGACATCGGTTTTAGTTCTGATGCGGTGGATTGGTTTGCCCAAAGCGTTGGCGAGCCGTTTAACGCCGATGAGGCGCAAGCCTACGCGCAAGCTGCGATTCGATTTAGCCGTTGGCAGGACGTTGCCGCCGCGATTGGCGAGATGGATTTTAAAGTTCAGCAAGAACCGATTTGGCAGTACTGGCTGGCGCGCGCGTACCGCATGACAGGCAATGCCGCGCAAAAACAACAAGCCCAGCAGTTGTTTGCCAAACTGGCGCAAAACAACGACTACTACGGCTTACTTGCCAAAGACCAAATTGGCGCGCGCTTCACCCGTCTGCCTGATTTACCGCGCCCGAGCCAAGCCGACGACACGCGATTGGCACAAGATGAAAGCTTTAACCGCGCGTTCACTTTATACAACCTTGGCGCAAGCCCAAGCTATACCAACCGTGAATGGAACTGGGCGGTGCGCCAAGCCGACAAACGCGGTGACACAGGGCTTATCATCGCTGCCGCGCAACGTGCCAATGACATCGGCTGGTATGACCGCGCGATTTTTGCCATCGATAACGCCACCAACCTACCCGATGGTGCGCTGGCATACCCCATGCCGCGTCAAGACAGCGTTATCCAATACAGCCGCCAAGTGGGCATTGACCCTGCATGGGCATACGGTATCATGCGCCAAGAAAGCCGTTTTAATGTTGGCGCAAAATCCAATGTTGGCGCAGGCGGTTTGATGCAAATCATGCCCGACACCGCCAAATACATCGCGCGCAAACTGGGCGAACCTTACAACGCCGCGCAAGTTGCCACAGGCGACACCAACATCCGCTATGGCACATTTTATATGGCAGATATCTTAAGCCGACTTGGTGGGCAGCCTGTCTTGGCGACCGCAGGCTACAACGCAGGGCCTAGCAAGGCACGCACTTGGCAGCCTGAAAGTGGCTCACTTGCCGCTGACCAATATGTTGAGACCATCCCGTATTACGAAACGCGCGGCTATGTCAAAGCCGTGATGGCAAACACCGCCAATTATGCCGCTTTATTGGGCAACCCCGTGCCACTTAGCCAGCGCATGGGTGTGGTTTCGGCCAAATACTGATGGCATGTTAAAGGATGGTATCAAACCCGTGTCAAGCAGTAGTCAGCCGCCCCAACTAGTGCTAAACTGTACGCCATGCCGCAAGCGGTGCAGCCTAGGCTTGGCTTATTTTGACAAAAACCACCAGCGTATTTAAGATAAGTTGTTAAACACCAAAGATTGAACGCCAATACCATCAAATCAGCCGTCAAACACGGCAAAAAATTTCATCTGCACACCCTGCGGACTGAAAAAACGTGTGGACATGACATCCAACAACACTTTTTTAACCAACGCTTCATAAAAGCACAAACAAGGAGCTTCCCATGAAACAACCCGTTCGCGTTGCCGTGACTGGCGCGGCTGGTCAAATCAGCTACTCACTACTATTTCGCATTGCTGCAGGCGACATGCTAGGCAAAGACCAACCTGTGATTTTACAATTGCTTGAAATTACCCCAGCACTTGAGGCCTTAAAAGGCGTGGTCATGGAATTAGAAGACTGCGCATTCCCCCTGTTGGCAGGCGTGGTGCAAACCGATGATGCCTCAGTGGCATTCAAAGACGCAGACTACGCGCTATTGGTCGGCGCACGCCCTCGCGGCCCTGGTATGGAGCGCAAAGACTTACTAGAAGCCAACGCGGCGATTTTCTCAGCGCAAGGCAAAGCCTTAAATGACCACGCCAGCCGTGACGTTAAAGTCTTGGTGGTAGGCAACCCTGCCAACACCAACGCGTTGATCGCTCAGCGCAACGCGCCAGACCTCAACCCACGCAACTTCACCGCCATGACGCGCCTTGACCACAACCGCGGCATGGCGCAACTTGCTGAAGAAACCGAAACCACCGTCAATGACATCAAAAAAATGACGATTTGGGGCAACCACTCATCCACCCAATACCCAGACTTGACCTTTACCACCGTCAAAGGCCAACCTGCGCTGGACTTGGTCGATCGTGACTGGTATGAAAACACCTATATCCCAAGCGTCCAACAACGCGGTGCGGCAATCATCAAGGCACGCGGTGCATCATCCGCGGCATCGGCTGCCAATGCAGCCATCGCGCACATCCGTTCATGGGCGCTTGGCACGGATGAAAACGATTGGGTATCTATGGGCGTGTACTCAAATGGCGAATATGGCATCGAAAAAGGCTTGATTTACTCATTCCCTTGTACTTGCCAAAACGGCGATTGGAAAATCGTTGAAGGCTTGGACGTATCAAGCGATTTTTCAAAAGACAAAATGCAAGCCACGGCCAAAGAATTGACTGAAGAGCGTGACGCGGTCAATCACTTGCTACCTAACTAATGTTTAGCCATTAAGCCGCCATCATTTGAGCGGTCAACAACCAGTCTGCCAGCCAGACTGGTTTTTTTTGGCTACAATTCGTCCGCCCATATCGTTACCAAAAGCCACACAAAACAACGCAGCGTTACTGGTGTATGGCGCGGTGCTATGCTATTTTGAACGCTGGATTGTAAACCCCATCAATAAGAGGAAGACACCATGCTTAACGGCGAAGAAAACAGTATCAACACCTTGTTTGACCAACTGGGCTTGGACAGCGATGACGCGGCCATCCAGCAATTTGTTGAGCAAAACCAGCTGCCCCAGTCAATAAAACTGGTGGATGCACCATTTTGGTCAGACAACCAACGCAAATTTTTGCAAGAAGAATACCGTGCGGATGCAGGCTGGATTGAAGTGATTGATGACCTCAACGTGCGCCTACACAAAGACGCCCAAGACCAAGCCAACGGCAATGCCTAAGCGGCTGCGACCAAAGACAAAAAAAGCTCCAATCGGGGCTTTTTTTTGCTGTATGGCTTAAAAATTGCCGTAAGTTTTGGTGGTTGAGGTGTAGCTGACGGTCTGACCACCGCCTGCCCGTAGGGTGGGGTCATTGCGGTACAAATTGTTGTAACGGCTAAGCACGCGCTTGACATAATCGCGTGTTTCACGAAATGGCGGCACACCGCCGTATTTGGTCACATTGCCTTCGCCAGCGTTGTAACCTGCCAGCACATGCTCAATATTGCTAAAACGCCCGTTGAGATATTTCAGATATTTTGCCGCGCCTTCGATATTATCGGCAGGGTTCCACGCGTTGGCCACACCAAATCGCCGTGCGGTAGCAGGCATCAGCTGCATCAGGCCTTGCGCCCCAACGGGTGAGCGCGCCGCAGGATTAAAGCCAGACTCCGTGTGCATGACAGCTTTCATGAGCGCAGGATCAACCCCATGCCGCGCAGCCGCCGCAACAATCATTGCATCATACGCATGACGGTTTTTGCTACCACTGGCAGGCACGGCGGCTTCTGTCGCGCCCCAGTTGCGGTAGGTATGCACGTTGGTATCGGCGTAATAGGTGACCTTGACCTTTTGGGTAAACTGGCTAAAATTCGAGCCGACAGGGCGGTCATTTTCGACCACATTGGTCAAAAGCACCTGCCCGTTGCTGTCTTTAAACACGTACATGTTGCCTGCATGGCTGGGCACACACCCCACCAAACCGATCACAACCAACCAGTTGCCGCGCGCAGCTGGGCCAACAAAGCGGCTTGAGCAAAAAAAAGAGCGAACCCACGTCATAACAATCGGTTAAAAAAAAATTTGCCGCTACTATAGCACAAATTCATGCGGGATTTTGCCAAAATAACGTTTGGTAAATCATTAATAGTTTGGCAAGCTGCCGCTTAGCAAAAAACCCAGCAAAAAAATTTAATTTTTTTTGCTAGAGTTTACTTGATAGCTGCAAGTCTTTGATTTGGCTAAATAAAAAAATTGGTTATTTTTTAACCAATTTTGCGCAAGGCTAGAGCCCATCTAGCCTTGCGCGTGTCAAGTGCCCAGTTATCCACAGGGTTATCCACAGGATTTGTGGAAATTGGCGCAAATGTTTGATTTTAAAGGCTTAAATCACACTATCTTGCACAGGCTCGCTGGCAGGGTCTAAGACCAGCGCGGCAGCAGGCTGTTCAAATGGCTCAAGCACAGGCATCAGACTTTGCGCTTGTGCGCTGGGCAAAACATCAAATGGGTCAATGGCAAATTCGCCCAATAACTGCTGTAGGCGTGCCGCTGCCATGGTGACGCTCACTTGTGCGTCGCCATTGTCCGCGTAAGCAATGCCATCAATCACGTCCAATTCGTGCAGCGCGTGTTGCAACTGACCAAATGTTGGCGGTAAGCGCAAATCAAAACGCGTCAATTGCCCAACCAACAGTTGCTGCACCGCCTCGGTGAGCTTGTCTAGCCCGATGTCGGCTTGCGCAGACACATACACGCGATTGGGCTTGCCTGCCTCGCCATAGCCGATATGCGCAGGCTCGCCCGTCAAATCAATTTTGTTATACACATTGAGTACAGGCACGTCGTTACCGATTGCTGCCAACACGTTTTGCACTGCGTCGATTTGCTCGTGCATGTCCTCACGTGAGCTGTCGATGACGTGAAGCAGCAAATCTGCCGCCAGCGTTTCTTCAAGGGTTGCGTGAAATGCCTCGACCAATTCGTGCGGTAAGTGGCGAACAAAGCCGACGGTATCTACCAGTACCACATTACCAACACCTGCCCAGTTTACGCTGCGTAGCGTCGGGTCTAGGGTGGCAAATAGCTGATTGGCGGCATAAATATTGGCATCGGTCAAACGGTTAAACAGCGTGGATTTGCCAGCGTTGGTGTAGCCGACCAATGACACCGTTGGCACGGCAGATTTTTGACGTTTGGCACGTCCTTGCGCGCGTGTTTGTTTGACTTTATCGAGCTTGGCTTTGAGCTGCCCGACGCGAATTTGTAGCAAGCGGCGGTCGGTTTCAAGTTGGGTTTCGCCAGGGCCCCGCAAGCCAATACCGCCTTTTTGCCGCTCCAAGTGCGTCCAGCCGCGCACCAAGCGCGTTGCCAAGTGATTAAGCTGAGCCAATTCTACCTGTAATTTACCCTCATAGGTACGCGCGCGCTGGGCAAAGATATCCAAAATCAGTCCCGTGCGGTCAAGCACACGGCATTGCACCAACCGCTCAAGGTTACGCTCTTGCGACGGTGTTAAAGCATGGTTAAAAATCACGATTTGCGCGTCGTGCGCCTTGACCTGCTCGGCGATTTCCTCTGCCTTGCCCGTGCCGACAAAGTACTTGGCATCGGGCTTGCTGCGCGTACCTGTGACCCGTGCAGCAGGCTTCGCGCCTGCCGATTCGACCAACAGCTCAAACTCATCGAAATCATCGGGGTCATCGAGTTGATTGATGTTGAGGTGCACTAATATCGCGGTTTCGCCACCTTGGTGGCGGTCAAAATAATCCAAAAACGTGTCCTTTTATCTAGGGTAAATACTAATCAATAACAATATACCTAACAATCAAGCTAAAAATGGGGTTTTAGTTGGGCTAAAACAAGGCACGCGCGCAAACTTAAGCCAACGTGCCAAAAAACTAGCTGTGCTATAATGTCGCTATCTTTTTGATTATTTTTGGGATAGACCATGCCGAGCAAACAACCGCACTACCAGCCGCCAGCTGAGCCGTCAAAAGTTGATTTTGTCAAAAAACTATTGCGCCAAACCGCACATGACCTGACCCAGCCTGAGACCTACACGCTAGATAATGCCAAAATCTTGCTACAACGCGGCAAACGCGCGGCAGGGCTTGCCAAAAGCGTCGTCATGGGGGTCAATTATACCCACCGTATCAAAGACCGCCCAGCCACCAACGCACAGGTTAGTCACTATCTGCAACGCGTCTGTCAGCAAGCGTGCCGCGCATTACAAGTTGAAGTCATCGCACTCAAGCCAATTCCGCAGGATTTGGCCTTGTGGACCTCTAACCACATCTCTTGGCTGGATATTGCCGTGGTGGGCAGCATCATCCCGACGTTTTTTATTTCTAAAGCCGAAATTGCCGACTGGCCGATTATGGGCAAGGTCACCCAAGCAGCAAACACCTTGTACATCAAGCGCGGCTCGGGCGATAGCGGGCAGGTGAGTAAACTGATGGCGCAAGATTTGGCGGCAGGCAAGCCGTTGATTTTCTTCCCTGAAGCAACAACCAGTGACGGCACGGGTATTTTGCCGCTACATGGCAAGCTGCTGCAATCGGCCATCGACACCCAAACACCGATTCAGCCCATTTTGATCACCTATGTCAATGCCGATGGCAAGCTAGATGACATGATTCCTTACACCGACATGACGATGGCAGAGAGCATTCAGCGCATTGTCGATAACCGCCCCAGTAAGGCGTATATCCTACCGCTGGATAAAATCGAGCCTGCCGACCACACACGCGACGAGCTGACCGCCATGCTGCAAACCGCGATGGAGGAGGGGCTAAAACGTATGCACGCGCAAGTTTTATCCTCCGTTGCCGTAAACCTGCGCCTTTAGGCGGTGGATATCAGGCAACACGGGAAATAAGATTACACACGAATTTTGTCTAGTGTGGTGTATTTTACTACAAAACTTGTTAAAATAAGATCATGAAAACCCTCAAGCTACGCATACGAGATAAACACACAGACCAACTAAACCGCCTAAGCGGTTCGGTCAATTTCGTGTGGAACTACATCAATGACTTGAGCCTGCAATACCTTAAACGCACAGGCAAATTCCTATCTGCCTATGATTTAAACGAATACACCAAAGGCAGCGGTGAACTGCTAGGCTTACATTCTCAAACCATCCAAGCTATCAACGAAACCCACGCCAAATCGCGTCGCCAATTTAAAAAAGCCAAACTAAATTGGCGCACCAACAACCCCAAGGCTAAGCGTAAATCACTGGGTTGGTTACCGTTTAAACAATCCGCCATTAAACACATCGCTACCCACCAAACAGGCAAAAAAGGCTTAAAAACCACCTTACAGCTTAGCCTAGCCAAAGGGCAAAAACTTATCCTTGACCTATGGGACAGCTACAACTTAAGCCTATACCAAATTAACACCTGTGAACTGGTACAAGACAGCCGTAACCGTTGGTATGCGTGTATCACCGTCAAAGACCACCCTAAAGCCGCTTGTGGAACGGGTAGCGTCGGTATTGATTTAGGCTTAAAAGACAGTGCCACCACCTCAAATGGCGACAAGCTACAAATCAAGCAAACGCTTAAATATGCCAAAGCGTTAGCCACCGCCCAACGTGCCAACAACAAACAGCGTGTCAAGGCAATCCACGCCAAAATCAAAAACACACGCCAAGACCTGATACATAAATTCACCACCCGATTAGTCAAAGACAATGCCCTAATCGTGGTCGGTGATGTTAAAACCAGCCAATTTAACAGTAAAAAAGGCAAACTAGCCAAGTCGGTTTACGATGCAGGTTGGTTTGAACTGAAACGACAACTGACCTATAAATGCGAGCACACAGGTTGCCGTTTTGAAATCGTGAATGAACGATACATTACCTGAGGACGGCACTAGCGAAGCACCGCTTCGCCCGTCCGCAAGACAAGGGCTATGCCCGCCGTGACTTGCTCGTGCTGTGGCGATATGTCCAGTAGTCCGAAAGGTAGAGCAGGTTTGCGAATAAGAGATGAGAACGGATAAGCAAAGCACTGCTTTGCCCGTTCGCAAGACAAGAGCTATGCTCGCAGTAGACTTGTGCAAAGTGTGGCACATGGCATGATAGAGATATCAATGCCAGTCGGAACATTCTTGCGGCAGGTCTAACCGTCTGGGAGCAGGAATCCCCGACCGATAGGGAGGGGAGGAAGTCAACTTAACCTTGCCACAGTTTATCGATTTGCTGGCTTATGCCTAAAATTTTTCTGTTGTGAAACTAAATTTATCAGTATAATGGGCAAGCTTCGCCAAGCCACACAGGCATGATAAACACAGGCACGATAGATAGTGGGCGAGGCGAGCTCAGCCATTCGTACAAGTACCCACGCACAATACGCATAACGCCTAGCATAAAAGGTACATCGGCTAAATTTTATTATCGATAAGGAAAATACCATGCGCACCGAAATGTTCCAACAAATTTTAAATGACCTCAACGGCTCATCGGCGGATGTCGAAGCCTCGGCATTGATTTCAACCGACGGTTTGATGATTGCTTCGGCATTGCCCGTCGGCATTGATGAAGACCGCGTGGGCGCAATGTCGGCGGCATTGCTGTCATTAGGTGACCGTGCAGGGCGTGAATTGGCGCGTGGTGACATCGATCGCGTATTGGTACAAGGTGAAAAAGGCTATGTCATCATGTCATCGTCAGGTTCAGAAGCGGTTTTGACCGTCTTGGCAAAACCCAATGCCAAACTGGGCTTGGTGTTCTTGGACATCAAACGCGCGGCAGAAGCCTTGGCAAAACTCATCTAACAGCGGTAAAGGCGGTAACCAATGGCAAAACAACTTCCCGACATGGCGCGGCCCTCAGCCGACGCACAAGCGCATCACTTAAAATTTTATGACGGTACCACGCGCACCGTTTATACCACCGACAACGAATTGCCGTATCCAGATGGCAAGCTTATCGTGTCTCGGGTGGATTTAGAAGGCAACATCACCCACGCCAATGATGCCTTTGTAGATATCAGCGGCTACACACGTGAAGAACTCATCGGCGCACCACAACACATCTTGCGCCACCCTGACATGCCCAAAGCCGCTTACGCTGATCTATGGGCAACCGTCAAAGCAGGCAACAAATGGCACGGCTATGTCAAAAATTTGTGCAAAGACGGCAGTTATTATTGGGTGTATGCCACCGCCGTGCCCAACGTGCGCCGTGGTGAGACCGTCGGCTACACCTCGGTGCGCCGCAAACCCTCACGCAGCAAAATCCAAGAGACCGAAGCCCAATACGCCGCGCTTAGACAGGAGGAGCAAGCATGACCACTAACCTACTGATTGCCCCTGACTTTGCCCCCGAGCGTTTTGCAGGTTGGCATATGCTCAATACCTTGCTACAAAAACGTGCCGATTTACATATCCATTTGCTAACCCCTGCCTCAGCACAGGAGCAAAACGAGCAAATCACCGCGCAAAACGTTGCCATTGTGTACGCCAACCCGTTTGATGCCGCAACGATGATTCGTGAGCATGGTTACGTGGCGGTGGCGCGCCCCAAAGGCAAATCTGATGAAATGGTCATCAGCGCCAAAGCAGACGGTGCGATCAAAACCCTAGAGGATTTAAAAGCAGGCTGCACCATCGCCATGGCAGACAACCGTGATGTCAAGCTGATTGGCTTGCGTCTACTAGAAGCCGTGGATTTGACTGAAGATGACATCCAATGGCATATCACCGAGACCTACCAAGCCGCGGCGCGTGAGCTCATTCAAAACAAAGCAGATGCCGCGTTTTTCTTATCAGAAGTCTATCACACCCTGTCACGCTTGACGCTGTCGCAAATGCAAGTGTTGATAGAAAGTGACCTCAGTGATATCACCCACGTGGTATTGATAAAGTCGGACTTTGCTGAGCGGCAAAAATTTGTCGATGCCTTGCTGACTCTAGGTGGTAGCAGTGAAGGGCAGGCCGTGCTTGAAGAATTGGGTATGCCTGAAGGCTTTGAAGCCATGAGCGAAGAAGACGGCGAATTTATGATTGATTTGATGGATACGCTGATGGACTGACCCAAGTCTGTGCTTGATATCTAAATCTGCATGAAGGCTTATAAGCGTCGGCAGTGGCTGGCGCTTTTTGCCCTTACCACATCAAGGGCCACACCAAGCCCGACATGCCAGCAAGCCATCAGCTATGGCAGCGACTGCCGCACAAGATAGGCTGCCTTAGGGCGCTGATTTGGCGGTTTTAGGATTGGTGCGCCGATTTAGCAGATAAGCTTGCTTGCAGTCATGGGCTTGACGTGGTTAAATATCGGTTAAATTTTTTGTTGGTGTTTTTAATCGCCGCGAGGACGTTGCATGTATTCAATCACTGCCCCAAGCCGCAAAACCCACCTAAAACATTGGCTGCATTATCGGCTTAACAGCCGCCGCTTGCTGACTCAACCAAGCAATTTGGACTTACACACCAGCCGCATCGTGACGGCACTTGAGCTGGATGAGGTTGAACCCTTGCAAGGTGCGCTGGCAGATATGTTTTATGGCTGCTGGTATGATGTGCCGTTTTTTGGGCAGCGCATTTTGCAGCAGGTTGAGCATAAGCTCAATGTCAAGACGCTGGCGTGTTTTCAGCGTTGTGTGGATAGTGCAGATTATATTTTTAGCATAAGCGAGCTTGCCACCCGTTGGAGCGTGCTTGTGATGCCATCCATGCACGCCTATCAGCACCAGCTGCGCATCTCTATTGATGATTCGCGCGCTGTTGCCCATCAGACCATCGCGCTGTTGCTAGAGCTGCTAGAAGAGCTGGATGAAGACGCGGATGAAGAAGAAATCAAAGCAGAGATTGCCGCGATTGAGCAAGAGTTTTTTACCCACTGTGTGACCTGTGATGACCGCATGGCGTTTTTTATCGTGTGGTGGGAGCTTGCCAAGAAAAAATGGGCGTTTCATGAAGGTTGGCGCGTATGCCGTCAGCGCTTTGAAAAACAGCCGTTGATGAATCAACAATTACCCTTGCCATCCTCAGCTATCACGGATATCAATTCCACCGACGCTGCGTTATAGCGCAGCAAGCGCGCACAGCTGGTGCAAAGATAGGCGCGAATGACACGGCAGCTTGGCTAAAATCGACAAAAAATGTTTAGCCAAGTTATCCATTGGCCAGCCGTGTGACATTTTTGGTAACCAAACAACTGTATGACCATGACCACCATTGTAGTAATCGGCTTTACCCCACCACAAAGTTATGCCATAGAAATGTTGGCACAGATGACCGCCAAAGATTTGGCAGTTGCCATCAGTGCGCGTGATAGCCAGCGCACTGAAGCGGTGAATATTGCTGAGCTGATGACGCAACATGGGGCGCAGGGTGCGGTGATTGACATTGAAGGCGCGGCGTTGCCAGCCCATGTGGGGCAGGATATGGCGCAATTTACGCAGCAGGTGTTGGGGTGTCCTGTGGTATTGGTCACACGCCAAGCGGTGTCGTCGCCAGCGGCAGGCACAAATCCGTATTGGCTTAGCGCACCATACAACCGCGACCAGATGACCCAAGCCCTACAATGGCTCAAAGACACCATCGACAAAAACCCACGACCAGCACAGCCGATACCAACCGCGCCCAGCCTGTCGCCAACACCGGATGCGCCTGCGCGCACATCGGTTGATGAAGCGCCAAATCAACCCGTAGCCGATGCTGAGCAACGCCAACAGGTGTTCGATATCTTGGCGCAAACCTTTGCAAGTTTGCCCCAAACAGGATTGTTCGCGCTGGCAAAACAGCTACAGCAAAGCCATGGCTTTGCCTGCTTGACCATCAACGGGCAGTCGATGTATATCAACGCCAATGAACGCAGCGCATTGGCCAACCGTATTGATCGCATGATGGATCATTTTATCGTGGGGCAATCCTTGGGTGATGAAAGCTTTCGCCTTGAGCCCATCAGCGCCGCCGACTACCAAGCTGCAACCGCGCCACTACTGGCACAAGGCCAGCAAAAAATCGCCATCAGCCAGATGCTATGGCGGATGGGGCTAGAGATTTTGCGCCGTGGCGATTATCCCCAAACGCACACGCTGCGCTTTATGGCTAAACAAATGCCAAACTTTGGCGGCACAGGCTTTGTGCCAAGCTATGTCACACCACTGGTGGCAAGTTGTTTGGGTCGTGCGCGCACATTGGCAGATTTACAAGGTTTGTTTGATAATTTGACCGTCAATCAGATCAATCAGGTGTTGATTTTGTTGGTATTGACGGGCAATGTACAACCTAAGGCGCTGATTGGCAGCAGCCAGCAACATCCCCAGACGATCCCAGCGGCAGCCCAAACCATGGCGCAGACAGCCGTGAACAGCAACCAAGGTATTCAGCAAGCAGGGCAAAACGGATTTTTAAAACGCTTCTTGGGGCGTTTGGGCGTTAAGTTTTAATCTGTCCGATGTGACAGGTAGGGATTTTTAGCCGTCATGGGGTTGGAGTTGGCGAGCCATTGGTAGCCACGACTGTAAGTGGCGGTGCGCTTTTGCCAACCAACACGCAGTTTGGCATAACATGATGATACAACACCATAAAAGTTAGGATAAACGTATGTCAGCCGAGCAAGCAGGGGTTTATAAAATCATTTTTGCCGGGCCCGTCGGTGCAGGCAAAACCGAAGCGATTCGCTCTTTGTCAGATAAACCTGTCGTATCGACCGAAGAGTCTGCCAGCGACGATACCAAATTGCTCAAAAAAAATACCACCGTGGCCATGGATTACGGTATCATGAAGCTTGCCACAGGTGAGCAAGTGCGGTTATATGGCACACCTGGGCAAAAACGCTTTGATTTTATGTGGGAAATCTTGAGTGAAAATGCGCTGGGGCTGGTGCTATTGCTCAATGCCACGTATGCCGATCCCGTGCAGGACTTGCATGACTACATGCAAAGCTTTTTGCCGCTGATCAAAAGCAGCAGCATGGTGGTTGGTGTGACCCACAGCGAACAGATGCCATGGGATTTACACCAACGTTTATCAGATGCGTTGGCGGCGCAGGATTTGCCCGCGATTGTCATGCCTGTTGATGCCCGTGACAAAGAACAAATGACCCAGCTAGTTACCACGTTGGTGTATGCCATCATTTAACAAATAGCTAGCCTACATTGAGTCACGCACCGAGCACAGCACGGTAACATTTCACGCTAACCATTCATCGTTACTAAGTTAGAGATTCACTAAGCCATAGATTACTTAGCGCCGCCCAATTCAAAGTTAGACAAAGGATGACATGCGATGGCAGACTTAGACAATAACTACGTGATTCTCACGCCTGCAGGCGTGTTGCACAGTTTTTCAAGCGTCGAGCCCAACGAACAGCAACAGGCATTGCAAGACATGCTTGCGCCCGAGCAGACCATGACCGCCCAAGGCTGGAGTGATCGCCACAGTGAGTTGTGGCTTGATATGTTTATTGAAGAAGGCTGGGTTGAGCTTTTAGAAAAGCCACTGCTTGCCCCACAAGTGCAGCTAGATAACTTCTTGCGCTATGTAACGGCAAGCTTGTCGGGCAGCCGTCGAGTCGCGATTGCCTCAGATGAAGGCTTTTGTTTGGCAAAAATGGGCTTCACCGAGCAAGAAGCCGAAACACTGTGTGTGGCAGCGGTGGATTTTTATGAGTTTTTGCAGCGTCAGCAAAAACGCGGCTGGGCGTTACATGGGCACGCCGTGTCGTTTTTTTCAAGCATCGATATGCTGATGCCCAACACCAGTTTTATTTTCTTATGGATTGATGGTCGCGGCTATTGGCTGATCATCGAGGATGAGCCATTGCTCAATAACCGCGCGTTTGTTGAGTTGGTCTGGGGTATCAAATCAACGGGTGAGCGCTTCAAGTTACGCGCCGAACAAGCCGCTGCGCTTGAAAATGACAGCGAATCGATATCCAGCTGACGCCAGCAAAATAGCGTATAAGCCGATATTAAGCCAACGTTACCGCCTGTCGATCAGGCGGTATGACCTTAAAGATCTGCACCTTAAACAGTACATTTTGCCCCGCCAGTGGGTGGTTAAAATCCACCTCAATGTCATCATCGGACACATGGCTGACCACACCTGCTAGGGTGGTTCTGCTTTTATCTTCAAATTCAACCAGCATGCCGACCTGTGGCACACCGCCTGCACGGGCAAACTGCGCAGGGCTAAAGTGCTGCACGTTATCGGCATTCCACTGCCCAAACGCTTCATCGGGTGATAGATGCGCGGTGCGTGTATCACCTGCGGTTAGGTTCATCAACACCTTTTCAAAACCTTCTAGCAAATTGCCATCGCCAATGACCAAAGTAACAGGCTTAGGGCGGCTATAGGTTGAGTCTATCAGCGTGCCATTTTCTAGGCTGACTTCAAAATGTAGCTCAACTTGGCTACCGTGGGTGATGCGTGTGTGTTCATTGGGTAAAATGATATTGTCCATCGTGTACCTTGTTTAGGTAGGTTTACTTTCGATCATCGGGCAAATAGCTGATGCCTAAACCACCGCTGCTTTGCGCCGATTTTCCAAAAACAACGTATCCAACAAAATCAACGCCACACCGCCACAGATTGCCATATCTGCCACGTTAAAAATCGGATAATTCCACACGTCGGCGTAATGCACATGGATAAAGTCAATCACATGCCCGTAGCGAATGCGGTCAATGACATTGCCAAGCGCACCACCCATCACCCATGCCAGACCAAGTGACAGCCAACGCGCCTGCTGTGGCACGCGGCGCAAATACACCGCGATTGCCGTTGCTACCGCCAATGCCAACACGCTAAAAAATACGATTTGCCAACCGCCTTTATCCGCCAAAAAACTAAACGCCGCACCTTTGTTGTACGCCAGTGTCCAGTTTAGTACAGGTGGAATAACAGGATGGCTTTCATACAGGGTGTAATGCTGAACAAAATACTGCTTGGTGAGCTGGTCGATGATGATGGTCAAAACCGCCAGCCCGTACCAACGCCATGCCGCACTACCATTGACAGGTAACGCAGTTGGGGTCGTTGGCACGGTTGCCGAGGTATCCGCAGAGCGCGGCAAATTAGGCATAATGGCGTACCTCACCTGTGCCATTGGGTAGATTGCTGACACAGCGCCCGCAAAGCAGCGGATGGTGTGGATCACAGCCGATATCTTGGCGGATATGCCAGCAGCGCACGCATTTTTCGCCTTGTGCAGGTACAACAACCGCCGCTAAACGCGTATTATCATCAAGTGTGGTGACATCGGGCGCAGGTTCGAGGGTATCTTGCACAAACTCATCAAACGGCAATACCTGTGCTTGGCTGGTGATAAGCACAAAGCGCAATTCATCACCCAGTTTTGCCAGTGCGTCAGCGGTCGCACCTTCGGTATATACGATCACATCTGCCGATAGGTTGGCGTTGATGGTTTTTTGCTCACGCGCTTGCTCGATGGCTTTGTTAATCACATCTTTGGCCGTCACAATTCGCGCCCAATCCGCTGTTGTCAAGCTATCTTTGGTTTCAGCCACCTCAGGCAATACGTACCATGCTTGGGTAAAGATATAGCCCGAGGTAGCTTTGAGCACTTGCCACGCTTCTTGCGCGGTGAATGACAAAATCGGCGCAATCCAGCGCAAGAGCGCGTGGGCGATATGGTAAATTGCCGTTTGTGCCGAGCGTCGTGGTTTGCCATCGCGCTGGGTGGTGTATTGACGGTCTTTGATGATATCTAGATAAAAACCGCCCAAATCCTGTGCACAAAACGCCACAATCAGCTGACACACTTGGTGAAAGTCCATCGCCGTATAAGCTTCGCGAATACTGGCTTGCACATTTGCGGCACGGGTCAAAATATACTTGTCAAGGCTGACCAAATCATCGGTTGCCACGATGTCATTGGCAGGGTCAAAGTCATCGGTATTTGCCAACAAGAAGCGTACGGTGTTGCGAATACGGCGATACATGTCGGTGGTGCGCTCAAAGCCTTGTTTGGACACCGCCATTTCATAACGATAATCGCTTGATGCCACCCACAGCCGCAAAATATCCACGCCAAATTTGCTGGCAATATCTTTTGGCTCAAAGCCTTTGGTATTGCCGCGCGATTTAGACAGCTTATAGCCGTTGGCATCGACGGTAAAACCGTGGGTCAAAACTTGCTTAAACGGTGGGCGATTATAAATTGCCTCGCTAACAAGCAACGATGATTGGAACCAACCGCGGTGCTGGTCTGAGCCTTCAAGGTACAAATCAGCAGGGTTAGCCAGTTCGGGGCGCTGCGCCAACACAGTGAAGTTGGTCGAACCTGAATCAAACCAAACGTCTAGTGTATCGGTAGACTTGTGATAAATCGCCGCATCCTCACCGATAAATTCCTCAGCAGGTGTGTCAAACCATGCTTCCACGCCGCCTTGCTCGATTTTTTGCGCCACTTGTTCCATTAGCGCAAGCGTGTTGGGGTGCAACTCGCCCGTATCTTGATGGACAAAAAACGCAATCGGCACACCCCATGTACGTTGGCGCGAAATACACCAATCGGGGCGGTCATGCATCATTGCCTCGATACGATTTTGTCCCCAATGCGGTGTCCACACCACGTTAGGAATATCGCGCAGGGCTTGTTCACGCAAGCCATTGACCTCAAGATTAATAAACCATTGCGGCGTTGAGCGAAAAATAATCGGCGTTTTGTGTCGCCAGCAATGCGGATAACTGTGCGTGATGACATCGTGTTTTAACAAATGTTCACTTGCTTGCAACGCGGCGATGATTTTTGGCTGTGCTTTATAAATGTGCTCGCCAACAAATACACGTGCATCGGGCAAGTACACGCCATTGCCTGCCACGGGGTTATCCATCGGCAAGCCAAATTTGAGCCCAACCAAATAGTCATCTGCACCGTGTGCAGGCGCGGTATGCACAAGTCCCGTACCGCTATCAGCGGTGACGTGTTCGCCTGTAATCATCGGTACTTGACGCTCGGCAATCAGTGGATGTTGGGCGCGTAAGACAGTCAAATCCTCACCCTTGACGCTGGCAAGCACGCTGTATGCTTCTGCGCCAAATACCTTCATCAAATGCGGTATCAAATCATACGCCACAATCACATGCTGTACTTGCGGCTCGGCGCGATCATCGGCATCGCTTGGGCGGGTCATTTGCACGACCGAATATTCCAAATTCGCGCTAACTGTGATGGCTTGGTTGGCAGGCAGTGTCCACGGGGTGGTTGTCCAAATCACCGCTTGCAGTGCGCCTGTGATGTCAGCCGTTTGCGCCAAAGCCTCGCGATTGACGATATCAAACCCGACATAAATCGCGTCAGATTTTTTGTCCTCGTACTCAACCTCAGCCTCTGCCAACGCCGAACCACAGTCCAAGCACCAATTGACAGGTTTCATGCCACGGGTGATATGCCCGTTTTCATAAATCCGTGCCAACGCGCGCACCGTGTCTGCCTCTTGGCGAAAATTCATTGTCAAATATGGATGTTCCCAATCGCCTAGCACACCCAAACGCTTAAAATCCGCCATCTGTAGCGCCACTTGGCTACGCGCATACTCACGGCAGGCACCGCGAAATTCGGTTGGCGTGACCAAGGCTCCGTTTTTGGCTTTGTCCTTGTGCGGCTGTCCGACCTTACCAATCAGCGATTCCACCTTTTGCTCAATCGGTAGGCCGTGGCAGTCCCAACCAGGCACATACGGCGCATCATAGCCATCAAGTGTTTTGTACTTGACGATTAAGTCTTTGAGCACCTTATTGACGACATGCCCCAAATGAATTTGCCCGTTGGCGTACGGTGGGCCATCGTGTAGGACGTATTTTTCACAGCCTTGACGGGCGGCGCGAATTTGTTGGTACACGTCATCGGCGTGCCATTGCTCAAGCCATTTGGGTTCACGCTTTGCCAAATCACCCCGCATGGGAAACGCGGTATCGGCAAGGTTGAGCGTGTCTTTGTAATCGACGGGTTGCTGGTCAGTATTGTCGGTCATGTAACTCTCGGTGCTTTAAAAATGTCAAAAAAATATAAAACCGTGCAAAGCATAAAAAATTGATAACAGGGTATTATAGGCGAAAATAAAGGGATTGACAAAGTGTAAAAATCTTTGACGACTTGCATACCGTGATGGTGCTGGCGTTGCGTCGTCATCATCACTCAGTGTTTATTTTAGAGTGCGTGCCAATCTAAACATGGTGATTGACGGTTGTATTGACAGCAGATTCGCTTGACACAAAACGCATTTGATGATGGTGTGTAGGGGCAAAAGCAAGATAAACAACACGCCAACGCATTCATACACTAGACTTAGCAATTTGTCGTAAGTCATTTAAAAGCATTGGTAAACCCAACTCTTTAAAGCAAGACTTGGCAGGCTATGGGTCACAGCAAACTGATGAAACGCGCCGCTTGGTACAGCGGATACGGATACTAAAATCATCGCCTGTGGTTTTGTAGGCCTAACCCACATCGATAAACGCCATGCGAAAAAATACCTTAACGTCTGCTACCCAAATCACACCAAACGTTGCGCGTCACGCCACGCCAACAAATCCACCACATCTTGCCCAATACCTGCTTTGAGCGCGTCCAAACCTGCGTAATTGCGCTCACCGTGTAAAAAGTGCAAAAACCGCACGCACAGCTCGCGCCCGTACAAATCACCAGCAAATTGCGGAAAAAACACCTCAAGCCGCCACGCCTCGCCATGCACCGTTGGGCGTGTGCCAATGCTTGCCGCACCAAATAGGCTATTGGGCGCAAAGCCTGCCACGCCTGTTTGGCCATCTTGCGCCAAATCAGCCAGCGCTGTGCCATCGGTCGTCCACACATCCACCGCATAAATACCATACACAGGTGGACGAATACGCGCCAGCGCGACATTGGCCGTCGGAAAATCCAACGTGCGCCCGATTTTATCACCGTGTAGTACTGTGCCTGTGATGGTGTAATCACGCCCCAAAAGCCGCGCTGCCGCTGTCAAATCGCCTTGTTGTAAATACGCTCGAATACGTGTTGAGCTGATACGCTCAAGGGTAACAGCGTCATCGCAAACGGTATCCAAATGCGTCACCGCAAAACCTTGCTCACGCAAAAATTCGCCATCGCCCACGCGGTCTTGCCCAAAACGAAAATCATCGCCCAACAGTAGCCCCTTGACACCAAGCGTGACGAGTTGGTCGGCAAACGCTTGCGCTGATAGACAACGAAACGCCTCATCAAACCGCGCCACGATGATGCGCTCCACACCACAGGCGGCGATTAACGCGGCTTTTTCGGCAAGGTTGGTCAGGCGGGTAGGGGCATTGGCAGGGTCAAACCATTCACGCGGCTGCGGCTCAAACACCAACACCGCGCTGGTGAGGTCTTGCGCGCGCGCCTGCTTTATCAAGGCGTGCAAAATCGCTTGGTGACCCACATGCACGCCATCAAAATTGCCAATCGCCAGCAGCAGCCCGTTGCCGTCTGCCGTCGGTGTAGCGTTTGCCAACGCGCTGTCTAGTTGTTCAATCTGCGCCATCGTCATCGCCCTTGTTGCCCTATCCATCTTGTGTTGCCAAGTCAAAATGTTGGTATTATAAGCCAAAACCACCTGCCGCTACATGACTGTTTTGCCCGATCACTGTTTTGGCGCATGGCTTTTGAATGTGAAAGACGGGATAAACAACAGGCGTATTACAACCGAAAGCGTGTCGGGGCAGTCTTTTCTTCTTCATCGGCTTGCAAAGAAAAATCACTGTCCGCCTCATCGATAGGTTGCGGAATTTTACTGTGTAGTTTGATCGTCAAGCGCAAATCGTTGGGTGAGTCGGCAGAGCGCAGCGCGTCTTGGTAGCTGATTTCGCCCTTTTCATACAAATCAAACAGCGCTTGGTCAAAGGTTTGCATACCTGTTTCGCGTGAGCGTTTCATGACAGGCTTAATTTCATGGATTTCACCTTTGCGGATATAGTCTCCCACCAGCTGGGTATTTAGCAAAATCTCAATGGCAGCACGGCGACCTTTGCCATCGGGCGTGGGAATCAGCTGCTGGGCGATAATCGCGCGCAGGTTGAGCGACAAGTCCATCAAAATTTGCTCATGCTGGTCAGCTTCAAAAAAGTGAATGATACGGTCAATGGCTTGGTTGGCATTGTTGGCGTGCAGCGTGGCAAACACCAAGTGACCTGTTTCGGCATATTGCACCGCGTAATCCATAACCTCGCGTGAGCGAATCTCACCAATCAAAATCACATCGGGCGCTTGACGCAGGGTGTTTTTGAGCCCTGCCTCAAATGATTTGGTATCAATGCCCACCTCGCGTTGGGTGACGATACAGCCTTTGTGCGCGTGTACAAACTCAATCGGGTCTTCAATGGTGATGATATGCCCGCGTGAGTTTTCGTTGCGATAGCCCATCATCGCCGCCAATGTGGTCGATTTACCCGTACCCGTTGCACCAACCAATAGCACAATACCGCGTTTTTTCATGGCGATTTCATTTAAGATCGGTGGCAGTTTAAGCTGCTCAACGGTGGGAATTTTGGTTTCGATTTTACGCAGTACCATGCCTGCCATATCGCGCTGTACAAATGCCGACACCCGAAAACGCGCTGTTTGGGCGCGGTCACTGATGGCAAACTGGCATTCATTGGTTTGTTTAAATTCTTCAACTTGCGCAGGGGTCATAATGCTGGTGACCAAATGCATGGTTTGTTCAGCGGTCAGTGGTGTTTTGGTGACGGGTACAATAGTGCCATTCATTTTCATTGAAGGTGGCACATCGGCAGTGATAAACAAATCCGACCCGTTTTTTTGTACCATCAGTTGTAATAGCTTATCAAAATCCATCGTAGCATTGTCCCATTGACGTTTATTGGGTTAAAAAATAAGTGTCTAAACAATAATTACATAAAGCTCTCAGGCTGTTTGGCGTACGTACGCGCCGATTCACGGCTGATGATGCCTTTATTGACCAATTCACGCAGACTTTGGTCAAGCGTCTGCATACCTTCGCCTGCGCTGGTCTGAATCGCCGAATACATCTGCGCGACCTTGTTTTCACGAATCAAGTTACGAATCGCAGGCGTGCCAATCATAATTTCATGCGCTGCCACCCGGCCGCCCGTTTGACGCTTGAGCAAGGTCTGTGAGATAACCGCCTGCAGCGACTCCGACAACATCGCGCGAATCATGTCTTTTTCTGCTGCAGGGAACACATCGACCACACGGTCAATCGTTTTGGCGGCAGAGGTGGTGTGCAGCGTGCCAAACACCAAGTGCCCTGTTTCTGCCGCTGTCAATGCCAAGCGAATGGTTTCTAAATCGCGCATCTCACCGACCAAAATCACGTCAGGGTCTTCACGCAACGCAGAGCGCAGCGCGGCATCAAAGCTTAGTGTATCGCGGTGCACCTCACGCTGGTTAATCAGACTTTTTTTGGATTGGTGCACAAACTCAATCGGATCTTCGATGGTTAAAATATGTTCTTTGCGCGTGCTATTGATAAAATCAATCATCGCTGCCAGTGTGGTTGATTTGCCCGAACCTGTAGGCCCTGTCACCAGCACAATGCCGCGCTTATAGCTGGCAACCTTTTCAAACACCGGCCCCATGCCCAAGTCTTCCATGGTCAAAACCTTGGACGGAATGGTCCGAAACACCGCACCTGCGCCACGGTTTTGGTTAAAGGCATTCACCCGAAAACGCGCGACTTCAGGGATTTCAAACGAAAAATCGGTCTCAAAAAACTCTTCATAATCCGCACGCTGCTTATCATTCATGATGTCATAAATCAGCGCGTGTACCTTTTGGTGATCAAGCGGTGGCATATTGATTTTATTAATTTCGCCATCCACGCGAATCATTGGCGGCAAGCCTGCCGAAATATGCAAATCTGACGCTTTGTTTTTGTGGGCAAAGCGCAACAAATCATCAATGCTCAGTTCTTTTGCCATAGTGATAATCCCGATTGCTCCGCAGACAGCGGCATAAAAAGTAAAATTTGGCTTATTATACTATAGCTTAGCAACGCCACAAGCCAAAACCGCCAAACGGTCAAATGGGTGGTTTTGGCACGCCCACCCCCTTAAATATGACAAAATCATGTTAAAATCTTATCGTTTTAAGCCAGCCTTGAATTGACCACCTACCCTAACATTGAACAAAGGTATTACCCGATGAGCGCTATCGCCTCGCTTCAACTACCTGCCGAGCAAGCCGCCGAACTGGTCACGCGTTGGCAAACGGTGCGTGAACACGTGCAAAACGCCGCGCAAGTCCACCACACTGCGCCCGTGCGCTTGCTTGCCGTGTCCAAAACGCAGCCTGCTGCCGCCATTCATACGTTGGCGCAAGCAGGACAGCACGAATTTGGCGAAAACTACGTGCAAGAAGCCGTCGAAAAAATCACCGCGTTGTCTGACAAGCGTTATGATGGCAAGGTGCTGGTTTGGCATTTTATCGGGCATATTCAGCGCAACAAAACCAAAGCCATCGCCGCGCATTTTGACTGGGTGCACAGCGTTGATAACCTGCTAATTGCTCAGCGCCTAAGCCGTCAGCGCGGTGAGCAGGGCGTGGCTGCACCACTCAACCTGTGTATTCAGCTTAACATCGACGATGAAGCCAGTAAATCAGGCTGCCAGCCTGAGGCATTGCCCGAAC
Organism: Faucicola sp. SE7633; assembly: GCF_059264685.1. Taxonomy (NCBI): domain Bacteria; kingdom Pseudomonadati; phylum Pseudomonadota; class Gammaproteobacteria; order Moraxellales; family Moraxellaceae; genus Faucicola; species Faucicola sp. SE7633. The sequence goes on from NZ_JCADBW010000001.1 coordinate 151,020, forward strand.
TGGTGCGCGCGGTGAGCGTGTTGCCAAACGTGCGCTTGCGCGGTGTGATGATTATCCCTGCCAAAGACAGTACGAGCGCGTTTGCGCGTACCCGTGAGTTATTTGACAGGGCAAAAGCCGACCACGCCAACCCGTCGGATTGGGACACCTTGAGCATGGGCATGTCGGCAGATAGTGAAGCCGCAATTGCAGCAGGCGCGACTATCGTACGCGTGGGTACAGCGATTTTTGGCCAACGCCCCACCAAATAGCCAGCCAAACCCTGCCAAAATGCTGCCAAAATGCTGGCAAAATTTGCGCCAAAAACTTAGGATGCGTTGGTTAAGCAGCAGATTGGGGCAAAACGTTGCGACAATCTTGCTCAAAGCCTAACGTATTCTTTCCGTAACGTTATGCCGTTACAACGTAATATTTATTAACATTTTGCGCAAAAAAGATATCCAAAAATGGCAAGTTTTATTGTTATGATAGCCTCGCTTTACAAAATGTAACCTCGTTAAGTAAATTGTAATTTTTATCCGTATGCCAAGCGGCGCATATCATGCCCAACGCGCCTGCGATATACGGATAGGAATTGAGCACGGGAAACCACGCCATGCCAACGCTATCAAAACTTGTTTGTGCCGCTTTAACTTGCCTTGCTATTCAGTTACCTGCCCATGCCGACAACACCGACGACAGTTTTCAAAACAGTTCTGGCTTTAGCTGGTGGGGCAGCAGCGCCAACACGAACAGTGACAGCAGCAGCGTATTTGGTGGACGATCGCTGAGTGTTGATGGCTTGCTAAACAGTGCCAAAAATTTGATTGGCTTGCCATACCGTGCAGGCGGCACAAGCCCAGCCAGCGGTTTTGATTGCAGCGGCTTTGTGCAGTATGTGTTCAAACACGCAGCAAACGTTGATTTGCCGCGCACCTCACGCGACATGGCACAAGTTGGCCAGTCGGTCAGCCGTGACAACTTACGCCCCGGTGACATGGTGTTTTTTGCCCATACCCGTGGCGGCGGCAACCGTATTTCACACGTGGGGGTGTATGTGGGTGAGGGTCGCTTTATTCATTCTCCTTCAACGGGTAAAACCATCCAAATCAACAGCATGGACAGCGGCTACTGGTCAAGCAAGTTTGTTACCGCGCGCCGTGTGACGGACTGAGCCAAAATTTTAGTATTTTGATAAAAACGTTGGTGTTGCACAATATCAACGTTTTTTTGTGCATCAAATTTAAATTGCTATTTAAAATTGCTATAAAGGATAGAGGGGTTAAAAAAGGATTGTCACGGGACAATCCTTTTTTTGTATCACCAACCTTTTTGGTGTCAAAGTAGGCGGGCGAATATCTAAACAGGCGAATATCTAAGCGTTAGGCCTTGCCTTGCGCGTCGGCATCACTGCGCACAAATTCCAATGACCAATGATTAACCAATGGATAACGCCGCGCACGTCCAAACGCGCGTTGGCTGATTTTTGTGCCGATTGCGGCTTGGCGGCGTTTGTATTCGTTGTGGTCTACCATGGATAGCACGCGCTGCACCAAGGCTTTGTCATAGCCTGCTTGTACAATGGCATCAAAGCCAAAGTCACGGTCAATATACAACGCAAGGATTTTATCCAAGGTATCATAATCGGGTAAGCTGTCTTGGTCGGTTTGGTCAGGGCGCAGCTCGGCACTTGGTGGGCGCGTGATGACACGCTCGGGGATGACAGGCGTTTCTTCTAGGCGGTTGCGATAGTTTGCCAAAGCATAAACTTGGGTTTTGTACACATCTTTGAGCACATCAAAACCGCCTGCCATGTCGCCATATAAGGTAGCATAGCCAACCGCCATTTCAGACTTGTTGCCCGTGGTGATGACCAAATGCCCAAATTTATTTGACAACGCCATCAAAATCATGCCGCGTGCGCGCGCTTGGATGTTCTCTTCAGTGGTATCGGCTTTGGTATTGCTAAACATCGGCTCAAGCGTGCGGCGCATACCTTCAACCGCGTCATGAATGGGGCACACAGTGTAGGATACATTCAGGCGGCGCGCCTGTGCTTGCGCGTCTTGCAGGCTGATTTGTGAGGTGTATTCATACGGCATCATGACCGCATACACCTTGTCCGCGCCAAGCGCATCAACGGCAATGCACAGTGTCAAAGCCGAGTCAATACCGCCCGACAAGCCCACCAATACGCCATTAAAGCCAGACAAATTGACATAGTCACGCAGGCCAACCACCAAGGCTTGGTAGGTTTCGGCAATCGGGCTTAATGCCAATGGGGCTTTGCGCTGGCTAGACAGTAGCAGTTTGCCCGTGTCGGCATCGCGGCGGATACTGGCGTACAACATCTGCTGCAAAAAGCGTGGCGCTTCGTGCATACACTGCCCGTTGGCATCGACCACCATCGAGCCACCGTCAAACACCAAATCATCTTGTCCGCCCACGGTATTGACATACACAATCGGTAATTGGTGTTCACTGGCACGGCGTTGCAGCAGGTCTTTGCGGGTTTGCTGCTTGTTTTGCTCAAACGGCGACGCATTGACACACACCACCACATCCGCGCCTTTGCGTTTTAGGGCGGCAATCGGAGCGTCTTGCCACAAATCTTCACAAATCAACAAACCGATGGTTAAGCCTTGGTAATCAAACAACACGTTATTTTGCCCTGTGCTAAAATAACGCTGTTCATCAAAAACGCCATAATTTGGCAAGCATTGCTTGTGATAAAAGCCTTTTTGTTGCCCATTGTGGATGATTGCCAACGAATTAAACGTGCCATGCGTGTCAATGTGCGGATAGCCGACCAACATGACGATATCTTGCACTTGGCTAAATAGCTCAAATGCGTACTTGACGCGCGCAGCAAGGCTTGGACGCAATAGCAAATCCTCAGGCGGATAGCCAAGCAGCGCAAGCTCAGGAAACACAATCAAATTCGCGCCTTTTTGTCGTGCTTCTTGGGCAAGTGCGACCATCTTGTGGGCGTTGTGGATGATATCTCCGACGATAAACTGCTGCTGAGCCAAGGCAATGCGCAGCTCTGGCGTATCTTTTGGCAGTGCGGTATCGGACTTGGCTGAAAGCGCGTCGTTATCAAGCGGTGCAGTGGGTGAATTATTAGACATCTTATAGATTCCTGTGTATTTTTCTAAAAATAATGCCGTTAAGGTGTTGGATAGGTGGGCAAAATAATTGTGCTAACTAACCTTTAGCAAGTTTTTGCCGCATTGTAGCACGTTATTTTTTAAAAATCAGTTGCAAAAACTGGTTGCCAAGTGCGGGTTGGCTAGACAGGCTATAAAATGGCTAAATTGGTCACGGATACGGGGGCGCAGCTGATGCCGAATTTTCGGTGATTTTGATGCTGATTTTGATGCTGGGCGGCTTTAAATTTTGACAAAAACTTGCTAGGCTAAGGGCGGCAAAATCACATCCAACAACACAGCAAGGTGAGGGGAGACGGTGTTTTCAGTACTTTTGATGGGATTGGTGTTGGCAGCGTGTGTGTGGGGGATTTTTAAGATTATGTACCCACGTCCACCAGGTGGCTATTATCAGCCCAAGCCTGGCGAATCGACCGAGCCACGGCAGTGCAACCACTGTGGGCACACGCTTGCCGAATGGCGCGGCATTGTCGATGGCGATAAGTTTTTTTGTAACGATGAGCATCAGGCGGACTTCTATGCTGGCAAACCCTATCGCTACGCTGATGGTCATTTAGGCTAGCTGTCTAATGCGCTAGCCTGCTAGGCAAGGCTGTTGGCCAGATTTATGCGTCAGCGGTAGGCCGTGGCTGAATGTTTTGCAAGACTTCAAGCATGTGTTGCACGGTATGACTGGCAGCTTGCTCACGCTCAAGCGCTTGTTTGAGTTGTTCAGCTTGCGAGGTGAGATTTAGGGCGCATAGCATGTACAATTCTTCATTGTCAATCTGTGGCGTTTGTCTGCGGATATCTTGAATCATCGCATTCAGGGCTTTTTCAGCGCGTTCTAAGGTTTCTACCTCATCACTGGCACAGTTCACCACGCGGTTACGGCCATTGATGACGATGGTGACGGGTTTGATGTTGTCGGCGTTGTTTGAGGTTGTCATGATATTAGCATTTTAATTTGGCGTGTTGCCGCGCATGGGCGGATTTTAAACAAGTAAAAATAAGCGTTAAGTTGGCGTATCGGTGTCAATTTTGGTCAAACGCTCAAGCACGCGCTGGGCATGTTCTGCCGCCACGTGGTTTTTGTGCTGCAGGCGTTGGTTGTCTTCTTGCACGCGCTGGTAGTCTTGTTGCAGGGTTTGTAGGGCCTGCTGGGTTTGCTCTAGCTCATTGGACAGTACGCTGTGTGATTCGGCAAGCGTTTGATAGCGTTCGTTGATGTGGGTTAGTTGTTGGCTGCTGTCATTGAGCTGGGCTTGAAGCTGTTGATTTTGCTCACGAAAAATTGCTGATTGATTTTTGACTTGCTCAAAGGCGGCCATCTCAACGCTAGGACGCGCTTGTAACTCGGCAAGCTCGGTTTTGGTTCGTTGGTAGTCGTCCAAAATGCCCGATAGCACGCGCTGAAGCTCGTCAAGTTGGGCGTTGAGGTCAAAAGTCGCACTCATGGGGCTGGGGTGTCCTTGTTATGGCTTGTTATAGCTTGGGTATTCGACAAATGGCTGCTAAGTTGTATGGTTGGCCGTGCAATCAGGTGATAAATATCAAGACGGCAAAAAGTATAGCAAAACTTGCCATATTGAACAATCGACATTGAGCACCATTTAAGCGCAGATTGACAAATTTTTTTAGGCTAAAAAAGGTGCAACAATGGATGATTTTGTTTCAGGCTGGCAAGACTGGCAAGCGGCGTTTGGTGATTGGACGGATGTGTCAATCAGTGAGCTACATGGGCTGATGACGGGCGTGCTGACGGTGTGCGACGCGCCAACAGATGCGGTATGGCAAGCGTTGTTGGCGGAGCTGGGTTTTAGCGAGCTTGACGCGGCCGCATTGGAGCTTTTGACCGAAGAAGCCGAAGATGTGGCAGCGCAATTGGTCGATGCTGAAGAGCGTTATCAGTTTAGCCCACTTGTGCCCGATGACGAGCACGCGCTCAACGAGCGGCTTATGGCACTAAAAGACTGGGCAAACGGTTTTATGACGGGCTTTGGTGTGACCGATAGCGCACTGCGTCCCGATGAACGCGGATTGTTTAATGATTTGGCAAAAGTCGGTGCGTTGGCAGTGGCAGACGTGGACGAAACGACGTTTGACGACTGGACGGATGACAATGCCGACGATGAGGACGGCTGGCGTACCACGGCGGCATTGGCCAAAATGGACGACGCTGAGGCGACACAAGACCCAGCCGCGGATGACGAATTGGCAGGCTTGGATGATGAGGCGCGCATGGAGCTTGAGTATATGGAGCTGCTGGAGTTTGTCCGCCTTGTGCCTGTCAGCGTCACGCAAGGGCGGGTGCGTAAAGCGGTGGACAAATTGCCGCTGTTGGCAGGTTTTGCGGTCAATCGCCCCATTGGGCGACAAGCAGGGCAGGACAGCGCGGCAGGGGCGCAAGATGCGGCCGACTGGTTGGCTGATGATGCCCAAGCAATCGGTGTGTTTGATGATGAGCAAGACTGGCAAGCGCAAAAAGATGCCAATGACGCACGCATTGCCAAACTTGCCTATGATGCAACCGTGGGCAAGCGTCCGTCTTAAACCTTTTGAAAAATCAAATGCCCCATTTTTGCTTGTTTGGTTTTTAGGTAATTTTCGTTGAGTGGGTTTACGCCAACCACCAGTGGCACACGCTCAACGACTTGTACGCCAAGCGCGTTCAAATACGCGATTTTATCGGGATTGTTGGTAAGCAAGCGCACCTTATCCACGCCAACATGCGCAAGCATCGGGCGGCACATGTCATAGGTGCGTGCATCGGCAGGCAAGCCTAGCATGAGGTTAGCTTCTAGCGTGTCATGCCCTTGGTCTTGTAAGGCATACGCACGAATTTTATTGGTCAAGCCAATGCCGCGCCCCTCTTGGCGTAAATACAAAATCGCCCCACAACCGTCCGCTTGAATCATGCGCATGGTGGCTTGTAGCTGTGGGCCACAATCGCATTTGAGTGAGGCAAACGCATCGCCCGTCAAGCATTCACTGTGAATGCGCACCAACGGCACGCGCGTGCTGTCCGCTGTTGGCAAACCCACCGTGAGCAAGACGTGTTCTTGCCCGTGTTCATTTTCAAACACATGAATGTCAAACAGGCCATAAGCCGTCGGTAGTTGGGCTTGGGTCATAAACTGATAAGACACGTATGCTCCTTGTGTGGGTTGTGCGCAGGCAAAACCATCGGCGTTTAAACCCTGTGTATTCAAATAAGGCTGGTTAAATGGTGGCAATTGTGCGGTTTTTCACGCATTTTAGCCAAAAATAACGCGCGTTTGTGGGTCAATCTGGCGACGGTGCAGACGTTTTACACCGTTTTTGCACACTTTTGCCATGGACAATAGGTGTTTTAGGCGGCAAAAAAGTGCTATTATGCCACAGTCTTTTGCCAATCCCAGCCAATACCAAGCAATATAAAAGACGAATGGCGCTGGGTGGCGTACGTGTACCGTCTGTTTGCTCTGCTAATTTAAATTTGTATGCTAAAAGCCAAGCCCTCTGCTAAGCCCGTCTCCGTGCCAACCAGCCGCCAAAAAAACTTTCGCGAGATGTTAAGCACGCGCCCCGATACGCCGCTGCTTGATACTATCGACAGGCCTGCGGATTTAAAACACCTCACGCCTGCCGAGCTGGTCACGCTTGCCGATGAGTTGCGCGCGTTTTTGTTGTATTCAACAGGGGTGAGCGGTGGGCACTTTGGCGCAAACTTGGGTGTGGTGGAGCTCACCATCGCGCTGCACTACGTGTTCAACGCGCCCCATGATCAGCTGGTTTGGGACGTGGGACACCAAGCCTATCCGCACAAGATTTTGACAGGGCGGCGCGAGCGGCTGACCTCTATCCGCAGCCAGCACGGTTTGACGGCGTTTCCTGAGCGTGGCGAATCCGAGTACGACAGCTTTGGCGTGGGGCATTCCTCAACGGCGATTTCGGCAGGACTTGGCATGTCGCTGGCTATGCGCTACTTGGGTGAGTCGGCGCGCGTGGTCTGTGTGGTCGGCGATGGCGCGATGACAGGCGGCATGGCGTTTGAGGCGATGAACGATGCGGTCAATCAAAACGCCGATTTGTTGGTTGTGCTCAATGACAATGATATGTCGATTTCCAACGCCACAGGCGGATTTTCTAAGCATCTGGCGATGCTGTGGCAACGCGGACTGGCGGTGGATATCGACAAAAACGGCAACGCGATTATTACCAAGCGCAGCATTGCCAGCGATGACCGCCGCATTCGGCATTATCTGCACATGGCAAACGACGCATTTGGCGATATTTCCAGCAAAATCCCCAGCATGCTGGGCGAAAAATTGAGCGAAAAAGTCGCCGCAGGTGAATTTCCGCCAACGCCCTCACAGCTTGAAGCCTTGCCCGAAAAACTGGCGAACAAAATCGCCGACAATTTGTTTCCCGAAAACGTGTTTAAAGCGATAGGCTTTCAGTATTTTGGGCCGTTTGATGGGCATGATATCGAAAAACTCACACAGGTGTTTGAACGCACCAAACGCCTATCGGGCGCGGTCTTGGTGCATGTGCACACTGTTAAAGGCAAAGGGTTTTTACCTGCTGAAGGCGATCCTATCACCTATCACGCCATCGGCAAGCTAGCCACCCCTAAGCCTGCGGCTAACACACCTGCCCAACCCGTCAAAGTGGTCAAAAAATACGCACAGGTGTTTGGCGAGTTCATCTGCGACACCGCTCAGCACGACAAGCGGCTGATGGCAATCACCCCTGCGATGGCAGAAGGCTCAGGCATGGTTGAATTTGCCAAGCGTTTTCCCAAACAGTTTTTTGATGTCGCGATTGCCGAGCAGCACGCCGTGACGCTGGCAGCAGGTATGGCAACGCAAGGCGTCAAACCAATCGTGGCGATTTATTCAACGTTTTTGCAACGCGGCTATGACCAGCTGATTCACGATGTCGCGCTCCAACATTTGAATGTTATGTTTGCCATTGACCGCGCAGGGCTGGTTGGTGAGGATGGCGCGACCCATGCAGGCGTGTTTGACATCGCGTTTTTGCGCTGCGTGCCCAACATCACCATCGCCGTGCCGAAAGATGAAAACGAGTGTTATAATCTGCTCAAAACCTGCTACGCGCAAGACGGTGTGACAGCGGTGCGTTATCCACGCGGTACAGGCACGGGCGCACCGATTGACAAAACCGCCGCGCCATATCCGATTGGCAAGGCGGTGCTTGAGGCCGTGTTTAACGCTGACGATACCAACGCACATGCTGATAACGCGGTGACGCTATTGGCATTTGGCACGCTGACGGCAAATGCGTGTGCCGCCGCCCAGCGGCTTGGCGCACAATACCCGACGCGGCAAATTCGCGTGTATAACATGCGCTTTGTCAAGCCATTGGATACGGATTTGTTAGCCACGCTACTACAATCGGGCGATATCATCGTGACGCTTGAGGAGCATCAACGCATGGGCGGGGCAGGCAGTGCGGTCAATGAAGCCTTATTGGCTCAAGCCGCTGTTCGTGGTGTGACCAGCCCAACGATTTTAAACATCGGCATTGAGGATGGTTTTGTGGCGCATGGTAGTCATGAGCAGCAGCTTGTCGCGTGTGGGCTGGACGTTGATGGGATTGTGGGCAAGATTGATAATTTATTAAACAAATTTTCTTAATAAATTCAACAGTTAATGTTAAATTGTAAGGGTAAAAGGTAACCTATGGAACCAATGGTCGTCATGGCGGCACGCGCCGCACAACGCGTCGGGCAAGAGATTCTAAACGCGCACCAAAACCGCCACAAAATCGAGCTGAATATCGAAAGCAAAGGCTTAGAAGGTCTTGTCACCCAAATTGACCGCTACAGCGAAGAGCTTGTCATCGCGCTGCTACGCGAAAGCTATCCCAACCACTCGTTTTTGGGTGAAGAATTTGGGCTGCAAGAAGGTCAAGGCAACGACGCTGACTGGTGCTGGGTGATTGACCCACTTGATGGCACGCACAACTTTGTCCACGGTGTGCCACATTTTAGCGTGTCGATTGGGGTGCAAAAAAATGGCGTGACCGAACACGGCGTGGTGTATGACCCCGTGCGCGATGAGCTGTTTTCTGCCAGTCGCGGCAAGGGCGCGCGCCTCAACCAGCGCCGCATCCAAGTCAGTGAGCGCAGAACCATCAGCGGTGGACTGTTCACCACCGGCCATCCTGTGGAGCGCAAACGCGGTGGCGAAACGGTCAGCTACGCGGCACAGCATTTTGCCAGTTTGCAAAAAATCTGTGAGGCAGGTGGGCAGGTGCGCCGTTTGGGATCGGCTGCGCTGGATTTGGCGTATGTTGCGGCAGGGCGGTTTGATGGCTATTTTGAAATGGCACTAAAACCGTGGGATATCTGTGCAGGTGAGCTGATTGTCAATGAGGCGCGCGGTACGGTGGTAGACCACACGGGTGCTCACAACGCCATGACAACGGGCTCGATTTTTGCTTGTAATGTCAAAATGCTCAAGCCTTTGATGCAAATGGTTGTGCCAGTTTGGGGTGATGCGGTACGCGGCTGATGTGATGGCGTGTTGAAGGCATCAGACAACGCCCAAGCCTGTTGGTTTGGGCGTTTTTTTAGCAAGATCGATGGCTTATTGGTGATGTATTATTTTGTCATGCCAAGTTACAATTTTTCTCAACACGATGACGGTTAAACATTCTCTAACCAAAAACCGACAAAATTTCAGCCATCTTTCTGACATCAGCGTATAATAAAAGCGTTTTTAGTGACTTTTTTTTGAGCGGTTCTAGGTGAGCGGTTCTAGGGGTGTTTTTGGGGCAAGTTTTGGTGGGCTGGGGCATTGTTTTTGTCCAAAATGGCCGCACAAAGACTGGCACAAATGGGCAATGATTACCCTATAGGTTCACAGATATTTTTTAAATGAACTACACGCAACAAGACACACAGCGGTGGTGGATTAGCGTGCCAAGGCGCGATGCCATCGCTTGGGCAAGCGATGGTGGCGTGATGAACGATGGCTTGGCAGTGACCTGCCAGACGGCTGGCGGAGTTGGTTATGATTACAGAACATTTGGTTGATATCTCGCGGCTGCAATTTGCGGTTACCGCGTTGTATCATTTTTTGTTTGTTCCGCTCACACTGGGTATGGTGTGGCTACTTGTTATCATGGAATCCATGTACGTGATGACGGGTAAGGTGATTTGGAAGGACATGACCCAGTATTGGGGCAAGCTGTTTGGGATTAATTTTGCCTTGGGGGTGACGACGGGGATTACGATGGAATTCCAGTTTGGCACGAACTGGGCGTATTATTCGCAGTATGTCGGTGATTTGTTTGGCGCACCGCTTGCCATTGAAGGTTTGATGGCGTTTTTTTTAGAATCGACGATGGTCGGGCTGTTCTTTTTTGGTTGGGATAAGCTGACGCGGCGGCAACACTTGATTACCACGATTTTGATGGCTTTGGGCACAAATTTATCGGCGTTGTGGATTTTGATTGCCAACGGTTGGATGCAAAACCCCGTCGGTGCGGAGTTTAACTATCAGACCATGCGCATGGAGATGACCAGCTTCACCGAGGTGCTGTTTAATACGATTTCACAAGCCAAGTTTGTCCACACGGTGGCGGCAGGCTATTGTGTGGCGGCGGTGTTTGTGCTGTCGATTTCTGCCATGAATTTGCTGAAAAAACGCAATGTGGACTTTTTTAAACGCAGCTTTCAGGTGGCAGCGGCGTTTGGCTTTGCGGCGGCAAGCAGTGTGATTGTGCTGGGCGATGAGTCGGGTTATTCGATTGGTGAAGCGCAGCACACCAAGCTTGCCACGATTGAGGCGATTTGGGAGACTGAGCCTGCGCCTGCAGACTTTACCTTGGTTGCTTGGCCTGACCAAAAAGCCGGCAAAGACGATTGGAGCGTAAAAATCCCGTACTTGATGGGCATTATCGGTACGCGTTCGTTGGATACGCCCATTCCTGGTATCAAGCAAATTAAAGAAAAAAACCATCAGCGCATTTTGCAAGGTCAGCAAGCGGTGGTGCTGCTCAATGAATTACGCGAAAAGCCTGAAGACCCCGTCTTAAAGGCGCAGTTTGATAAGGTCAAAGATGATTTGGGCTTTGGCTTGCTGTTGCTAAAATACACGCAAGATGTGGGCAGTGCTACCCCTGAGATGATTAACAAAGCGGTGGATGACACCATCCCACGCGTGTTACCGATGTTCTTTGCGTTTCGTATCATGGTTGGTATGGGCGTGTTGATGTTGGCGTTATTTGTGGTGAGCTTGTGGTCGAGCGTCAAAGGCAACTTTATGCAAAAACCATGGCTACTGCGCTGGGCGGTGTATATGCTACCTGCGCCATGGATTGCGGTAGAGACTGGCTGGTTTGTTGCCGAATATGGCCGCCAACCATGGACAGTGTATGGTATGTTGCCCACAGGTTTGTCGGTGTCTAATATCAGCGTGACCAATGTGTATTTGTCGTTTGCAGGGTTTGTGCTGTTTTATACCGTGTTGTTTGTCATTGAAGTGTATTTGATGGTCAAATATGTGCGTAAAGGGCCAGCCAGCCTTGGCACAGGGCGGTATGATGGTGAGGATGATTCAACCCATATCACCCACAAGCCTGCAGGCGGCGGTTCGGGGGGCTCAGGCGGTGCACGCGGCACACGGGATACAGAAGGCCCAACTGTGACCGACACCCACGGCGATTTTGGTGATACAGTGCCTGCCTATGGCCGTCAGGAGGTCAAGCATGTTATTTGATTATGCGACGCTTAAGCTGATTTGGTGGCTATTTGTTGGTGTGTTGTTGATTGGTTTTGCCATTATGGATGGGCATGACATGGGTGTGGGGACGCTGCTGCCATTTGTTGGGCGTACCGATACCGAACGCCGCGTGGCGATTAACAGCGTAGCGGCACACTGGGAAGGCAACCAAGCGTGGTTTATTTCGGCAGGTGGCTCGTTGTTTGCCGCATGGCCGATGGTGTACGCCACCGCCTTTAGTGGGTTTTATTGGGCATTGATGGCGGTGCTGTGGGCGTTGTTCTTGCGCCCTGTGGGATTTAAATACCGCAGCATGTTGGCAAACCCCAAATGGCGCAATGCGTGGGACTGGGCGCTGTTTGTTGGCTCGGTAGTGCCTGCGCTGGTGTTTGGCGTGGCGTTTGGCAATTTGTTTTCGGGCGCGCCGTTTGCGTTTGACTCGTATTTGGTTTCGACGTATTCAGGCTCATTTTGGGCGTTGCTCAATCCGTTTGCCTTGTTGTGTGGTCTGGTCAGCGTGGCGATGCTGACCGTGCAAGGCGGTTGTTATTTAGCCTTGCGTACGGTGGGCGCGGTACAAATGCGCGCGATACGCTACACCACATGGGCGGCGCTTGCTATGGTGCTGCTGTTTGTGTTGGGTGGTTTTTGGGTTAGCCAATTGACAGGCTACCGCGTGACCTCAACCATTGACCCCAATGCCGTGCCCAATCCACTTGCCAAAACCGTTGTGCAAGAAACAGGCGCGTGGCTGACCAACTACCGCAACTATCCAATTGCGTGGGTATTGCCTGCGCTTGGTACGTTGATGCCACTGGTGGCCGTGGGCTTGCTGCGTAAGGGGCATCACCTTGCTGCCATGGTGGCATCGAGTGTGGCGATTATTGGTGTGATTACCACGGCGGCAGTGGCGTTGTTTCCGTTTGTGTTGCCATCGTCCCAAGACCCACGCTCAAGCCTGACGCTGTGGGATTGTGTATCTAGCCAATTTACCTTGATGGTGATGGTGTATGTGGTGGTGATTTTGTTGCCGATTATCATTGGCTACACCACGTGGGCGTATCGGGTGCTTAGTGGCAAAATCACGCCTGCGCACATTCAGCAAAACGACCATGGCTTGTACTAAGCTGCAACCAACGCAAGGTAACAGGAGAAAACGATGTGGTATTTTGCATGGATATTGGGTTTGGGCTTTGCGGTGTTGTTGGCGATTTTAAACGCGCTGTGGCTTGAGAATGCCGACGCACGCGAAAAAGCTTTCGCGCCTGATGCAGGCAAAGATGACATGGATGACAACGCAAACAACCATCAAGCGCGTTCCATCAATAACCCCAAACCAGACAAGCACAAAGAAGGCACGCAAACCGAAGGCAACCCAACCGAAGACGCCAAAAAAACGGGCGATATTGAAGATAACGAACCTGCTTAACGCGCGTTGGGCTAGGTTTAGAGTCGCAAGCTTATGACAAAATCGCGCGTTTTATCACCGCAACAACGACTGCTGCGCCAGCTGGTGCAGCCTGTCAAGCGTCCGCTGCTGTTGGCGTGGGCGTTGTCGGTGTTGGCAACGCTCGCGCTGATTGGGCAATGCTATGCCTTGGCAAGCGTGTTTGCCCATGTGTTGGCAGCGGTGCACAGCGGCTTGTCACCAACAGGCGGTCACGCTTTATTGGCGGATAATGTGGGGTGGCTTGGCGTATTGGCGGTGTGCCTACTTGCACGTGCGCTGCTACACGCAGGTAGGCAGTGGCTTGCACAAAATGCAGGTTGGCAAGTGGCGGCAAATTTACGCCAACATACCATGCAACGCTTGGCACAACTGGGCAATGAGCGCGCGCGGTTTGGCAGTGATGGCAGCCTTGCCAGTCAAGTGATTAACCAAACCGATGCGCTGGCAGACTATGTCAGCCGATTTTATATTCAGCGGTATGTGGTGGCAAGTACGCCGCTGCTATTGCTGCTGGCTGCCGCAAGCCAAAGTTTGGTGGCAACGGGTGTCATGCTTTTGACCGCGCCGCTCGTGCCGATTTTTATGATTTTAATTGGTAGTGCCACAGCCAAAAAAAGTGCCGAACAATTTGCCGCCTTGGCGCAGCTGGGTGGGCGGTTTTTGGATTGGCTGCGCGGTATGCCGACGCTGCAACGCCTAAACGCGACGGGACGGGCGCAAACTGACATCGCGGCGGCGGCAGAAGCCTACCGTAACCGCACGATGGCGGTATTAAAAATCGCGTTTTTAAACAGTGCGGCTTTGGAATTATTATCCGCGCTTGCCATTGCGCTGTTGGCGGTGTATCTCGGGCTTGGGCTATTGGGGCTGTTGCCGTGGCAAAAAGGTGTCGTGCCTGTGGACTATCGCGCGGCGTTGTTTTTGTTGCTGCTTGCGCCTGAATTTTATGCACCATTGCGCCAGTTGGGTGCGGATTATCATATCAAGGCGCAAGCTGAAGGCGCATTGGACAGCTTGCTACCGCTACTAGACGACAAGACCATATCCGCACGTGCCACTGCCAAAGCGTTACACAATCCACCCAATGCTACACCACCCACGTTGATACTAGATAACGTTACTTGCCAAATGGCGGATGGGCGTACGCGCTTAGCGCCGCTATCGCTGACGATAGCGGCAGAGCAACGCGTAGCTGTCATCGGAGCAAGCGGTAGCGGAAAATCAACCTTGCTACAAATTTTGCTCGGCTTTTGTCAGTATACTGGGCAAATTACAGTCAAATGGCAATCCGAAAGTGCTACAGATGCAGCCGATGACAGTCAGCTAGATTTGGATAGCCTAAACTTTACTACCCTTAACAAAGACGCGTGGCGGACACAAGTGGCGTATTTGTCGCAAAATACGAGCTTATTGCCTATTAGCATTGCCGATAACTTGCGTTTGGTCAAACCGCATGCCAGTGATGATGAATTACAAACCGTGTTGCAAGCTGTTGAGCTTTGGGAGTTGATCGCGCGTTTGCCGCAAGGCTTGGCGACACCGCTTGCCGAGCATGGGCGTGGGCTATCGGGTGGGCAGTTGCGCCGTCTGGCCATTGCGCAGCTACTGCTACAAGATGCGCCGCTGTGGCTACTTGATGAACCAACCGAGCACCTTGACCCTAAAACAGCAGCGCATATCAATGCCTTGCTTGCGCGCATCACCCGTGGCAAAACCGTGCTGTGGGTCAGCCATCAGCCTGAGCGGTTGCCGCCGCTTGATGGGGTGATAACGCTGGCTGCCCCGTCTGTGCAAGCGGTTGATGGGGAGGGTTGAGATGAAACAGACAGTCACCAAAACCTCTGACGTGTTTCGCCTGCGTGATTTGTTGGCAGGTCAGCGACTGGTATGGCTGACAAGCATGGTGCTGGGCTGGGTGACGGCACTGTCCGCAATTGGGCTGCTCATGCTATCGGGCTGGTTTTTGACCGCAGCGGCGTGGGCAGGGGTGTTTGTATTGGGCGCGCAGGCGTTTAATTACGTTGTGCCTGCGGCAATCATTCGTATGTTGGCAATCGCGCGCACGGCAGGGCGTTATGGCGAGCTGCTGGTGTCGCATGATGCGGTATTTGCGCGCTTGGCGGATTTGCGTGTGCGCTTGTTTACAAAACTTGCGCGGCAACCTGCATGGGTACAAGGCTCAAGCCAACGCTGGCAAGCCAGTCATGCTATGCACCGCCTAACGCATGATATCGACACGATGAATGAATTTGTCTTGCAAGTCGTGTTGCCGTGGCTGGTCGCGCTGGCGGCATGGCTGCTGGTGGTGGGTTTGGCGGTGTTTTGGCTTGGCATCAATCTATTTAGCCTAGCGGCAGTCGTTGTCTTAACGCTGTTTGGTTTGGGCTTACCGTTCTTGGCGGCGCGACGCGGTATTGCGACTGCCGCTACTGAACAACGCCTTGCCGAGCAGCGCCGCGTTACGCTGCTGACCCCACTTGCCGCCATGACCCACCTACTACTGTGGCGACAATGGGGCAACCAAATCGCTGCATTTTGGCATACCGATGCTGCGTATTTAAATAATGTCCAACACGCGCAGCGTCGCCGTTTGCTGTATGCGGTGGTTTTGCAAGTTGGTATCTTACTGGTGCTGTTGTTGGTATTGGTACAGGGTATACGCATGTTAGGCGTTGTACCCACCACGGCTAATCAAGCTAACCAAGTCGCGCTGCTGTTGGCGTTGGTGCTTGGCGTATTGGGTGTGGGTGAGGTATTTAGCGGACTAATTGGTAATGATTTAGCCATTGGCAAAAGTTTGGCGGCAAAACAGCGGCTCAATGCACTGTTTGAACCATCAACCGTAACCACGGTGACACCGTCACCTTCGCTGAACCCATTGGCAAATACCGCCATCCTGACGCTATACGCGCATGACTTGGCAGGTAAACAACCTGACGCGATTGTGGGCTTTCATGATGTGAATTTTAGTGTGCAAACAGGGCAAGCACTTGTCATCACAGGTGTATCAGGCGCGGGTAAATCGACTTTGCTGCAGGTATTGGCAGGTGAGCTTGCACCTGTGACAGGGACATTTGGTTATAACGGCGTTGCTGAACAACGCCTAGACTGGCAAGCATTGCGTACCGATATTGGTATGTTGGCACAGCAAGTGGATATCTTTGACCAAACTTTAGCGAATAACTTGCGTCTGGGTAACCCTGCCGCCGACGATGCGGCCTTGTGGCAAGTTCTAGAGGCAGTCAGTTTGGCAGATTGGGCGCAAGCACAGCCATTGGGGCTAGATACGCCACTGGGCGAATACGGGCAGGCGATATCGGGTGGGCAGGCGCGGCGCGTTGCCTTGGCGCGGTTGCTGCTCAAGCCGTATCGCGTGCTGTTGCTGGATGAACCGTTTGCTGGACTAGATGCGGATAACCGCACACGGCTATGGCGGTTTTTGCGTCAGCACCAACAACATGGCGTGTTGGTCGTGGTGACCCATCATGCGTTAGACACAGATGGCTTAGATCACGAGGTGGTACGCTTGGCATTGGGTGAGCCGCAGGTGCTATAAATACGTACTATCAATAACCAGTGCCGTAAACGTTCGGCAATGTAAAAACCTGATTGGTCGCATACGGCCTACAGTGTGGGCAAGATCGTACCTTGACAGCTGGCGCGCTGCTGCTGCACGTGCCAAAATCGCTGCTTGGTAGCTGTGGCTTTCGCATCGCTTGATTGGCTTAATGGCAAAAGTTGAGCGAAATATGCCTCACGCGTGGCTTTGAGTGCGGCTTGTTGATCAGTATCAAGCGCGTTCCATGCCGTTAAATACGCAGCAGTCACCCACCGATCGGCAGCGGCAAAGTGCTCATTGGCATGTCGCCAGCCGCGTTCACAATTTTCTGCTTGGCTCCAAATCAGCTTGACCTCACTATCTGCAACTATTTTGGGTAATACGGTCACACGGGCGAATGCTGGGCTATGTTTGACAGCCAAAATATCCGCCCACAAATCAGGTCGCCCAACACCCGATGTCGCAGGTAACACGCTATCAACTGCCAACAGCTCGCTGTGGTTATTTTTCAGCGCGCTAAGCAGCGTGACCGCACGGTTCATGGCGTCTGCTCCTGCTGCTGTCGGGCTGTGCTCACTGGCTTCATGGTACGCATACGCCAGCCATGCGTTGGCTTTGTGGGCGTGGTAGCGTACGGTGGCAGGTTGATCATCGGCCTGATATGGTCGTAGCTGCTTACGGATGCACACACTGTCACGGTAAAGCGTTGCATTTGGTGTGCCTTGGGGAATTTCAACCACCGTGTTGGCAGGGCAGTATTGGTTTGGCTGATACTGCACCGATGTTTGGTTGCCACCAAAGCTAGGCGGTTGATTTTGTGCTATACCACCCATGCTTACGCAGCCTAGCAGCAGACCAAAACCGATTTGCCCACCATAGCGCAACACAGCGCGCTGATTTAACCCAAGATTACAGGTGATCATTTGGTAGGCACCTCATCATCGGTTGGCATTAGACTGGCATTGACTGCAGGTTTATTGCGTTTAAACAAGTTTTCATCAAACTTAAAGCGCAAACGCATATAAGCGCCTTGTTGGTTGGTGTTACTATCGGCGATATCATCATCATGATAGCCTTTAAAGTTGTAGCCTGCTGATAGCCATAGGTTCGTGATCGGGCTATAGCCAACTTCAGCACCTAGCAAGTAGCGTGTGTTGTCTTTGTGCCACATCGCACCTGCTTGTACGCCTGCGTCCCAACGTTCATTGATTTCATACATTGCGCGTCCTGCCAATAAATTGGTAAAGCCGTCGCTTTCGATGCCATCGAGCGTTAGTTTGTTGTATTTACCTGCATATTGCCCTGACAAAGTCCAGCGGCGCACAGGATGGTAATTGCTAACCAAAGAGGCGATATAGGTTTGTTTTTTGTACGGACTATCACCAAGCTGGTTGTTATCGTAGCGGTACTCAAGTTTTGCCAAGTGGTCTAAGATGTTGCTGTCATAATCACGATACGCCATGCCCAATTGAAAGCGGTTCATCGTGCGTTTTTTGTCGCTGTCGTTGTCCTCTTGTAGTGAGTACACGTCTTTGGCAAGCAGCGTGATGTCATCATTGATCTTGTTGGCATAGCCTAGGGTTTGCAAAAATGTGTCGGTTTGCACGCCCCAACGTTTTTCGGTGCGTGTGGTCAGTTTATATTTGTCGTTTGCTAAATAGTCCACACCGACAGTGGCAGCAGTGGCGTCGTTTTTACTATCGCCCTCAAGCGATTGCAAGCGCTCAAATGAGGTGTTGACATACAAGCCATCTTGCACCTTCCATTTGTTGCGTAAACCAATCGCCGCTTCAGATTCGCGCGCGCTGATCCCATCTTTGACACGGTATTCGCTAAATACTTGCCCGTCTTTCATGTAGTTGGCATCAACACCGATGATGGTTGAGCGGTGCTCATCGTTGCCATCTAGCCCATAGTCGCCAACCAGCGTTGAGGCAAGCTCATGGCGAGCGTACAAACGCCCCTTGTTCCACAGTGAGGTTTCTCCACCCACGCTCCAAGCGTTACGATCGGCATCATCCACATCTTGCTCATACTCAACGAACAGTTTTGAGCGGTTGTATTTGGGCAAATCGGCGGTCAAACGTCCGCGCACGGTGGTGCCTTGGTAGTGGCTGTCGGTGTTACTGACTGAGGGTGTCAAAGACTGGTTATAAATGTCTGTACTGACTACCGCTTGATAATTGCGTGACGCGCGATAGTCGTTGTCATAATAACGCAAGCCCAATTCGGCGGTGAAAATATCGCTTAATTTTCGCTCAAGGCTAAGTGTTGCGCCTTTACGCTCAGCGTTGCTGGTGTCATCCTCGCTCATCACCGCTTCGGCTTTTAGCTTGGTTTTGGCGTTGATTTGGTTGGTCAAATTCAAGCCTGCTTCGGTACGTCCTGCGGTCACTGATGATGAAGGCGAGGTAAAGCCTATGTCGGCTTGGGTATAATACAGCTTGCCGTCGCGGGTTTTGTCTTTGTAGCTCAGCTCAGCGCGGACAGCGTCACCAGCAGTTTTGCCTTGCAGTTCGCTGGCGTTGATTTGATTGGCGATTTGGTCATTGAGCTTGTCACTGTCATAATGTGCCACCTCGGCAATCAGCTTGGTGCGCTCATTGAATTTGACCACCGTATTGGCACCCGTCAATTTTTCATTATTGGTTGGGTCATCGCTTTGTGCATAGCTTGCGCCTACATTGATTTTTGGCGTAAGCTGACGATTGACTGCCACACCGCCAACGGTATATTCATCGCCTGCTTCTTCGGCTTCAACGCTTACGCGCAGATAGATCGGATTGCCGCCCAAATCGGTGCTGGCAATCGGCGCGCGCAGATACAGCGCACGGCTGACGCTGTCTAAATCGTAATCGCTATAACGATTCAACGGTGTGCGTGATACGATCGTGCCAGGGTTGTTGCGGTCACGCACAATGACCTCAACGGTTTCGCTATTGAGTAGAATATCATCGAAGTTACCACCAACGGGGTAAGGGCCAGAAATACCCAAACCGCGCGTTTCATTGACGCGTTGGCTTGAGCGCGTTTGGGCGACAAAGGCGGTTACTTTGGTAGTGTCATTTTCATAATGCGATTTGATACCCGTCAAGGTGCGGTCGTATTGCCCCAGCGATAGCCCATCGTTATTGTCAATATGGGTTTTTAAATCACCGTACATGACAAACGAGCGGTCTTTGTCCAAACGCACGTAGAATTTTTTGCTCGATTGGGCATCAAAGCCTTTTGCCGATGCGTCGCCATACACAGGGTAATAGTCATCGGGGCGAATATCACGGAACAGCCGCGCGTTTTTGTCTTTGTCCGAATCATACGCCATGGTCAAAAGTACATCGCCGCGCACTTTACCTTTCAAGAAAAATGCTGCACGCCCATGACCTGTTGTGTTATCACCTCGATCGCCTGCGATACGTTGCAACTCATCTTCAAAGCCATCATTGCTTACATCGCTGTGCTTGGATTTGCCCAAGTTGTTGAACGCAACGCTACCTTCGATGATACCGCTGGCAATCATCGGGCGCAGCTGTGGGGTAAATTGCAAGGGAATGATACGTTCGGCATCGCCTGCTTTGATGACCAAATTGCCTTTGCCTGGTGCCGATGGTGCGCGCACGCTAATCAACGCCTCACCACCATCGATGGTAGTCTGCACGCCAGCTTGGTTAGGGTCTTTGTCCTCACGCAAGACAGTGCCGATGTCGCTGTCAAGGGTGATGGTCGCCGAACCTGGGTACAAGCCGCCGTCCTTGTCTTTTAGGCTGATGGCGATTTGTAGTTCGCTAACACCGTCAGCTTCTAGCACGTGGGTTTGTTCACGGGTGATAATGTTGGCGATTTGGTCAGGGGCATAGATGCGGATGGTTTTACTAGATACCACCTTGCCGCTGCTGTCGGTTGCACGCACTGTCAAGGCATTGCTACCGCGTTGCAAAGGTACGGCATAATAATCAAACCCTGAAATGCCTTCTTTATCCCATGCAACTTCTTTACCCATCAAGGCCTGATCGACAGGCGTGTTATTGACCAGTAATTCGGTGGTTGCGCCTTTGGGGGCCTTGATTTGAACGCGGATTTTGTGACTATCAACGCGTTGGTTGTCTTTTAGGTTTAAAAAGTCTGCGTCTGCCGTTACGCCTTCAATGCGCTTGTCATCGGCGGTTGATAGGGCTTTTTCAATCTCTGGTGCTTGTACGGGTCTGATTGGATTAAGGTCAAAGGCTAAAGCGTTGTCGGTTTTACGGTCGCGTTTGCCCGCTTGGTTGTCAATGATCATCGCTTGACAGCTGATTTGTCCGTCAGCGTCAATAGGTTTTAGGCAGCCTTCGGCTTCATATTCATAATTGGTGTACGCGCTGCTGCTGGGCTCCACGTCTAGCGTGGTTTTGACCGCTTGTTCAAGTGCATCATTTTTGGCTATTAC
The DNA here is from genome assembly GCF_059264685.1 of Faucicola sp. SE7633. Lineage (NCBI taxonomy): Bacteria > Pseudomonadati > Pseudomonadota > Gammaproteobacteria > Moraxellales > Moraxellaceae > Faucicola > Faucicola sp. SE7633. The sequence continues at coordinate 172,315 of NZ_JCADBW010000001.1, forward strand.
AAGTTTGGCACGGCGTTTGAGCTCCTCAACCAAAGCTTGCGAACCTTGTCCGTTGTTGTCATCGATACCGTCCGTGATACCAAAATCCGCACGGTGTAATTCACCGTGTTTAAGATCGACAAAACGGCTGCCTGCATCGCCTGCGTTGCGGTTGCTTTGCTCAACCAGCTCAACGCCGCGTGGTAGGGTGGTGCGGTCTAGCTTGATGACATGGGTTTTGGCACTGATGCCGTATAGGCTGTATTTACCCTCGCTGTCGGTCACAACAAACGTACCGTCTTCTAAATATAGACGCACGCCTGCAACACCTAGCTCATTGCGCTGTTTTTGCTGAATCCCATCACGGTTAAAATCGGCATAGACTTTACCAATGATCACGCCGTCTGTGGTCAATGGATTACCCGTAACTTTGACCTTAGCCGAGGCAGTACCTGAGGTAATCGCAGTCAAGGTTTGGCTGTCTTTGCCCGTAGCAAAGGCTTTGTTGGTACCGTCACCAGACAGCGCGGTGGGCTCAATGGCAACACGGTAGGTGATCTTATGGCTTGCATTGGCAGCCAACGTACCAAGCCCAAGCGTCATGTATTTGCCGCTGCGGCTAAAGTCTTGGTCATAACGCTGGCCATCAATACGTACCGAATTTTTGACGTAGCTAAAGCCTTTGGGCAAATCGTCATTGAGCGCGACATCCACGGCATCGGATTTGCCAACGTTGCTGACATTGACAGTGTAATCGACAAAGTCACCAATTTCAGCTTCGCTGACACTGGCGGTTTTGCTTACGCTTAGTGCAGAAACATCGTTGTTGATGTTAATGCTGGCATAAATTGCGTTTGATAATACGTTGGTGGTGCTACCGTCCGCGCCCTCACACTGGCTGACCTGTGCCCCCAGGACGTCACCATCTAGCGTTTGAATGATGGTATCTTGGATGGCGTTGGCGTTGAGCTCGGTCGGTGCTGATACGCGATAGCGTCCCGTGTTTGTCCCTGTTTCAACGGCTTTTAGGCGGATGGTATCGCCCGTTTTTTGTGAGGTGACGTTGATCCAAGTATAGTCCACGGCATTGGGGTTGGCATTACACAGTGCCAAGCCAACCTCTAGATACACAGGTTTGCCTGCTTGGTTGTCAGTCACCACGTTGCTGTAGTTGCTGTCTTTGTAATAAATAGTTGGTTCAACAATCGTGACAACATCGGTGGCACTGGCGGTGGCGTTGCTGTCTTCTTGCGTGATGGCTTGAACGCCAATTTGCGTGCTGTCACCGTCTTTGAGGTCTTGGCTGGCTAGCGCGGTGACGATAATAGCGATTTTTTCACCTGCTTGTAGTGATACGGTTGGCGCAAGTGGGGTATCGCCTTGGTCTAGTATACCGTTGTTGTTGGCATCGATGTAGGCTTGCAGATTGGACAGCGTGTGTGGGGTATCAAATTTGACCGCAACGCTGGCATCATAAGCGCCTGTATTACTCAGCTCATTGACCCATTGCACGGTCTGATTGGGTTTGACCGTAATTGATAGTGGCTGCGTTAGCGCGATGCTGTATTGCGGCAGGCTAAATGCTTGCGTCAGCACTTGGTTGGACGTGGCAGTAAAGCTCTGCTCACGATCGCCATCAACCTGATAGTCTGCGGTGGCGGTATTCAAAATTTCACTAACACCGCGACCAAGCTTGGCAGCTATGGTATTGGTCTGTGCCGCGTAGGCGTGATTGGCTTGAATCAATAAGACACACGCTGACAACAAGCTCAGCTTGGCAAAGCCTGTGTGACGAGTTGGGCGTGGATGAAGATTTGGCATTAATGGTGTTCTCATTGATGCAAGACAACCTGTGGATTTGTTTTCACTAAAACACTTTAGGAAAAGCCTAGATGGGGATACGGCATTGCTTGACAAGACCGCACCCCAAACATTGATGAATAGATACTGATGAATAAATTAAGCAGCTAGCCTAAATTATTTGGTGGTTTTGATTTTCACCGCAAACTGTAACCAGCCAGATTGACCGCCCTTGATCGTCAATGGTGACGATGTTGCCTCTGCGCCTGGTGCTGTGGTCGCACCATTCGCTGAATCTTTGATTGAGTTTGTTACATAGTCAGCTTTGGTATTCCACTGGTTTGCCGCGTCTTTGATCACAACATCGGTCAGTTCCTTGTTGCTAAATGTGTTAGTTGCCTCAATACGGTACACGATACATTGACCCGGTTTGGCATCGTTGATGGCAGCATCGCTAAATGCGCTATCAGCAACAGTGCCATCACACGCCTCATCTTTGGCTTGTTTTTTAACCAACGTCATGCCCTTGATGGTGGTGGTATCTGTGGCACTCACTGCGGCAGGGGCATCATCATTTGTACCTGCTGCTGGTGTAACGGTGATGGTTGCGGCATCCTTGGCATCAAGCGTGGCATTATTTGATTTTACTGTCACTTCAATTTTACCAGCCTGGCCAGCATCTAGCTTGCCTGGGATGGTGTACACGCCGTTAGTTGGTGTCAAGGTTGTCTTTGTACCATCTGGTGCGGTATAGGTCACGTCACCAACATTGATGTTGTCATTTGCGGTATCGGTCACTTTAAAGGTCAAGCCCGTCTCAGGCGCATTACCTGTGTTGGTCAAGGTGTGGGTATAAGTGGTGCTACCGTTTGGTGCAATTTCAGCCGAATTGTTTGGCGTTAGCGTCAAACCACGGTTACTAAAGTTTACCGTTGAGGGTACGTCGCCACCTGTGCCAGGATTGTTTGGATCATTGCTTTTAGGGTTGTCACCTGATGGTGTGTTGGTTTTAGATGGAGTATTTGGGTTGGTACTGTCGTGGATATCTGGATTGCCAGGGTTGTTTGGATCAACGGGGTTTGGACCGTAGTTGTCATACACGTCGGCATGGTTGGTCGCTGAGCCTGCTTTTGCCAATGCGTCTTTGTCAGTGATTTTGACGGTAAAGGTGATCGTTACCGTTTCACCAACCTTGATGTTTTGGTTATTAACAACAAGCTTATTGGCTGTGCTACCAGTGGTTGTGGTGCTTGCTGCTGAGCCTTTGTCTGTATTAACCTTGATTGTGCTAGTATCAATGCTAAGACCAGCTGGCACATTATCGACGATCAACACATTGTCCGCGTCAATAGCGTAACCTGCTTTGTCATCGTTTTTGACTTTGATGGTGTAGGTGTATTCGGTCGTTTTGTTTAGGTCAATTTGGGTCAAAGAGGCAGTTTTAACAATCGAGAACACAGGTGTTTTGATGATGGCATTGTCTGTGTTGGTCAAAGTTGCTTTACTGCTGTCTTGTTTGCCGATGTATTGGCTGGTTGCGGTGATGGTTGCATTGGCCTGCTGACCGCCGACCCCTGTGCCATCGCCTTGCAAGGTGTAGCTAAGCTCTGCGTATTGCCCAGGTTGTAGCGTAATCGTACCGCTTGATTTTAAGGTTTGCGGCTGACCTACAGTTGTGCCATCAGAGTTTTTGATGGTAGCAGTGATGGTTGCGTCGGTGATATTGTTGTAATCAAAGTTATCACCACCAGCATTCGCTAACGTGATGGTGTAGGTATCTGCCAAGTTACCGCTGTTGGTCAGTTTGTTGGTAAACGTTACCGAACCATTAGGACCAACCATCGGCAGTTTTTCGTTTTTGTCGTCATTAGGGGTGCCATCCTCATTGGTCGCAACCAAGGAGAAGCTGGCAACTTCGCTTACGTTTACCACAACCGCATTCGATTTTACCTCTGGTTGTGCGACGCCGTCCACACTGTAGGTGGCGGTTGCGGTGTTTGAGATCTGCACGCCACCTTCTGGTGATACAGAAGCACTGGTCGCTGCATCGACCAATGTAGAGCCACCAATACCAAGCGCTAGTACAACGCCTGCGGTGAGGATGTTTTGGTTAAAAGGCAATTTTTTCATTGATGCTCCTAAAAGCAGTTAAATTAAACGACCAGTTTAAAATATCTAAAAATATAAGTTAAAAAAGGCTGCGTTGTTACCACTACGGGCACAAGCACCCATCTATACCACCATTGACCGTACAAAAAACAATGCAAAAACCATACCATAATCACCATTACCGCCAGTTTTTGCATCATTATTGGCACTTTACTCACACTTTGTTGTCGCTTTGGGGGTCGCCCCACTGTTGAAACGACACCGCACTACCATTTTTGTCACTTTCGTCAGTCAAGCGTGACAAAATTTGTCAGTTGGCTGGTTTTATGTTGCGCCATTAGCGCACTTTGGCATTCATACTCACGGTGGCTTCTTGTTGGGCTGCCAAATTTGGAATCACCCAACGCACAGCGCGGTATTGGCTGGCAGGAATTTGTACCTCTTTGCCATCGATGATTCGTTTGATCGGGATAGCCTCAAATGTCTTGCCATCTAGGGTGGCTAGCGTTGGCATGGGCGATGCTTCACCGATATAAACCATGCTGGTAGGCACTGGCAGGGTCACTGCAAGGTTGGTCATCGGTTTTTTGATGTTGTTGCGGTAGGTGGCAGTGTATTGGATCACGTCACCGCTATTGGCACGGGTAACCGCCTTGAGCACGGGTTTGCCGTTTTGCATGACCAATTGGTTGGCTTGGAGTTTGACGCTCAGTGCGTCAGCGGCTTGGGCATGGGTCATAATACCCCCTGCAATGACCGCACCAGCGACAAGCTGCATAGCGCGTTTTGTGATAGAATTTTGTAACATTTTAACCCTCATCGTGTAGGTTTTGTGTAATTATACGCACCGCTCATTATGTTACCAAACACTATTTTGTAATTCGGCAGAGTTTTCGATAAATGGTAATTTATGAGTTACCAACGGCAAGGTTATCCAAAAACCTCAACGTTGGTTGGTGCATAACGGTCAAATAGCTATGCAATTTGGTCTACGCAAAAGTGACCAAAAGGACTAGTGATAATGGGGTATCATGCGTGGTTTTCAATAAAATCACCGATAAGCCAATCATTTAATTTGATATTTGGTATTAAAGTATAAATTTGCCGATTTGTTGTTGCCGCTGGCAGGCAGACCAAAGCCACTGGTGGTGATAGTGGTAACGCCTTGCTCGTCGGTGTTGTAGCTTGCTTTTTTTGTGTCACAGGTGCTGCTGCTGGTGTTGTCACTGCCGCACAAGGTTGGCTGTGCAGATTGGGTATAGAGTTTATTGACGCGCTGGGCATCGTTCATCAAGGGGTCATTGATCACCACGTTGGTCAATGCCGTGCTGCCTGTATTGACTGCTTCGATACGGTAGGCAATGCATTGACCACGCTGTTCTTTTGTCAAGCTGATGGGTTGTTTGGAATAAGTCAGCGTTGTTAAGTTGGTGATGTTGCAGTCATTGGCGGCTTGGTATTTGTTGAGCGTCAATGGGCTGATGGTGCTGTCACCAAAGTTATTATTAGGGTAGCTGTATTGGGTGTTCGACAATGCCAGTTTGATGGTATTGGGGGTGGTATCAAAAAGGTAGTTGGGCAGGTTGTTGGGTTCGACCACGCATAGGGCGGTACTTGGCAGGCTGGTGCCAAGGTTAAAGCTGTAGCTGCCATCGCTTGCGGTGGTGGTGGTGTTTTTTGTTGTGCCATTGCAGTCGGTTAGTTGGACGGTTACACCACCAAGCCCTGTTTCACCGCTATCAAGTGTGCCATTGGCGTTGGCATCATGGTAGACTTTGCCTGAGATGGTGTAATTGGGTTGTGCTGCTGTGCTACTGATACCAAATGATATCCACTCGCGAAAGCTTTCACCGATAGCATTGTATTTTACAGCACTGCTACCATTCATAATGTACTGGTGTTTAAGCCGCACAGTCTTTGGGTTAGTAATGTCGATATGATAGGTGCTGTCGAGGTTTTTTGTACCGTATACGACATAACTGCTAGAGCTGGCTAAACTTGCTTTAGAACTATATGGGGCATAGTTATTTTTATTGGAACTGGTATCTTTGATAATTTCATCCCCTGTAGGCTGAGAGGGTAATGTACCGTAGTGGTCCGTGGGGTACAAAAAAGAAACATAACCGTCTTGGTCACCTGCAAGGTCATTGTTAGAATTTTTCGTTAATTCAGACATACGATAGTAATATAGTGGATTACTTGTGCCATCACTACCAGAACTATCTATCCTGATTTGAGGTATAGAAGTAGCATTGTTTGAGGTATATTTATAGGAAATATTTTTTGTAGTTCTATTAACATAACTGCTAATTATTTTACCCATGAAATAATCGCCCATGGCGTTATATAGCATAGGTACGGAATTATTATCCGCTAGAGTGGCACTAGCAGAAATAGGTGTATAGCTGCCTTGCGTATAGTTAAGTGTCGCCTTGGCCACTTCGCTATTGCCATCATTTTTACCGTCTAAAGTGTAAGTTGTTGCCGTATCGTTATAGCTTGTTTGCGTAATCTTAACGGTTGGAATAGAAAATGGATTGTCAGGCGTGACAGTTAGCGTATAATCGAAGCTGTCATTGCCCTGAGGGTTAGGCGCATGAACTAACATGATACCGTTGCGCGTGCCGTTTATTGATACATAAGCAGTCGTGCCGTTAAAACCATTAACATTATTTTGTACGAGGGTAAACGTCCCTGTTTGTCCTGTCGAAGGGTCTTTGTATGTACCCGTTACAGGGAATGTAGAGGTACTGGTCGCGCCATTAGCAAGATAAAACTCACCCATCCCTGAGCTGATATAGGCATTCGCCTGCCCTGCAGCCATCAACGCCAAAACCGCCACCACCAACCGTGTGCGCCAACGACGCGTGCTACCATCATCTTTAACGTTTTGTACCATATCGTCCATCACCAACCAATTTTTAGGCAAAATTGATTTTACATCACAAAATATTCTAGCTAATACATCAACAAAAGTACACAAAAAAAACGATAAAACGCGGTTATTACTGTTTAATCTGATATAGCGTATTAAAATACAGGTAAGCTATCGAATTATGCTGACCACTTGGTGCTAGCGTGAATGGCTGCGTATAAATCGTGGTTCCGGCATTACTATCGGTACTTACCTTCACCTGCGTGTCGCTGCAATGATCATCTAAAACCCCACCAATACAGAGCTTTGCCATTGGCGTGGCGCGTAATGTTGAGATGCGCCCACGATCATTGGGTAACTTATCGGTAATGACAACCCGATCAAGCGGCAGAGTGCCTGTGTTGCTGGCTTTGATCCGATACGCGATACACTGGGTTTGCCCTTTTGCTGTCAGCACGGATTGGACAAAACCGCCGTCAAGCGCGCGCAGGCTTGGCGTGTTGCAATCAACAATTTGGTGGTATTTTTCTAGCACCAAAAGCCCGTTTTCTTTGGTGGTGTCGCCAAAGTGGTGGTTTTTGTATTCGTATTTGTCGCTAGCCAGTGTCAGCGCGATGGTGTTTTTGGTGGTATCACTGGGGTAGTCTGGCGGATTGGTTTCTACCAGACACACGTTTTTGTTGGTCGGTAAGCTGTCAAGAACAAAGCTGTAGCCACCATCGGCAGCACTGGTGGTGGGATTGGCAGAATTGTTGCCAACGGCTAGATTTTTGCCGTTACAATCGGTGAGCGCGATTCGTGCGCCTGCAATGCCCGATTCGTTTGCATCGAGTTGGGCGTTTTTGTTGGTGTCGTTGAATACTTTGCCTGCGATGTAGTATTTTGGCGCGGTGCTTTCGATGCCAAAGGTGATCCATTCGCGTACCGTTTCACCAGTGATGTTGCCCGATGCAAGAACGGTGCCATTCATAATGCCTTGATAGGTTAGGGTGACAGATTTGGGGTTTTGCACATGGATGAGGTAGCGTGAATCTGCGTTTTGCACACCATAGCTAAGATAGCTGCTGCCATTGGCAATGATACTGCCCTCTGTTAAGGCGGTTGGCTTGGCTGATTTAGTCAATTGTAAAACGTCTGCTATATTTGTGCTTGGTAGATAGCCGACAGACCCACTTTTCCAAGACAAATTGATATCGCTTGCTGCGCTAAAACGTTGATTTCTATCTAATAAATTAAAGTCAATGATTGTTGTACCATCGATATTGTTGGTTACGGTCGAACCATCACCGTCGAAAGTCAAATCGGAAAATTTATAATAATAAAATGTGTTGTTTGAATCGCTACGCAGCTGTTCTGCACCTGTATTATAATTTGACTTTAAATAATACCTGTTGATAAAACCACCAAAAAGTCCATATTCAAAGCCGCCATCTGCTCCCATAAACATATCGCCCATGGCGTTATAAAACAACGGTACGGCAGGGTTATTGGCAACGATAGCCAGTGCTGTGCCGCCTGTGGCAGCATCATTGGTATAAGACAGCGTTTGGCGCGCAAGCTCGCTGTTGCCATCTACTTGGCTATAACCTGTTGGCGTTTGGGTGATTTTAACAGTATTAATCAGCGTTGGGTTGTCAGGCGTTAGGCTGAGGGTGTAGCTAAATTTGTCATTAGAATTATTGTTTTGATCGTTAAAAATCATCAAGCCATTGCTACCGCCTGTCACAGTGGCAGGCAGGGTATAGCCGTTGCTTGCGTTCATCGTGAGTGTAAAGCGTCCTGTGCCGCCGCCATCTGCCGCCACATAACGTCCCGATACGCTACCACCTTGACTGATTGGCACCGATGTGCCGCCATCAAGTGTGAACGTACCAAGCCCACTGACCGCCGCCCACACTGACTGCCCACACGCCCATGCCAGTAGCACCACACCCACTTTACTCCAATTGCTTCATCTTGCCTCCCGACAAGCCGCTAACGCGCAATGACAAAAAAGTTTTGCTTCATCACAATTGATCACCGCATCAACACCGTACTGCATACAGCTTACGATCAATAGGTACGATTTTTTAATTAACCCGAATTCGACATAAGAAAAGGCAAAAAAAAGAAGTCCAATATGCTAAAGTAAGTTCACCACAAACAACCTAGCCAAGGACTTCTTACATGGACAATCTCGAAGCACTTTACTGCCAAATAGACGACTACTGCAAAGCCTACACAGCCGAGCAACAGAAGAAAATGCTAACGCTAAAGCGAAAAAGCAGTAAAAAGACCCGAAACAAACCATGCTGCATCAGTTTAGCAGAAATCATCACCATCATGGTACTATTTCATCAAATCAGATACCGAGAATTTAAAGCATTTTACTATGGCTATCTGTGTCAATGGCTAAAAAATGCCTTTCCAAGACTACCAAGCTACAACAGAATGGTAGAACTGATGGAAAAAGCCGTACATCCCATGTGTGACTACTTGAAATTCTTAATGCAAGGCAACTGCACAGGGATAAGCTACATTGACTCAACCAGTCTAGCTGTATGTGACAACCACCGTATCAAACGCCACAAAGTCTTTGCCGACACTGCCGCACGCGGCAAAAGCAGCATGGGCTGGTTTTATGGCTTTAAACTGCACGTCATCATCAATGACCAAGGTGAGCTTGTCA